>NZ_JBDSQY010000102.1:0-6868 GCF_039929585.1 Capsulimonas sp. | reverse complement strand
GCCCTTTATGATACCTCGGGGAGGGGGGAAATGGGGCGGAGAGGCATGCTCCTTGCTTTTACGTTCGCCCCGCGATATAATAGTCCTTATGGCCCTCATCCCCGTCGTCGGACGCCGCTCCCGCAAGATCAAACTGCTTTATGCGGTGTTATATCTTGTCCTCTCCCTGGGCGCCGTGACAATGATCTACCCCTTGCTGGTCATGCTCGGCGCCTCGGTGACGTCGCAGTACGACAACCAATCGTATCAAATCGTCCCTGCGTACCTGTCATCGGATAAGGCGCTGCTGGGCAAGTACGTCGAGGACAAATTCAGCGCCAACGTCGCGACGATCAACACGACCTATGGCGCGAACATTGCCAGTCTCCAAGATGTCAAGCCGCCGAAAGCCGCGGATGCGCGAACGGCGGCGGATTGGAACGCGTTCTTCGCCGGCGTTCCCTCGCAGTACAAGCTGGCGGGATTTGCGGCCGGCACGGCGTCGTATAGTCCCAGCGCTCTCCTCGACCGATATCAGGCGTTTCTGAACCGGAAATTTCACGGCGATATCACGGCGCTCGACAAAGCGTATACTCAGGAAGACAATACGTTTTTGGCGATTTTCCCGCCCTTTGAGCAGCCCGGCAAGCACGCCTGGCTCCCGGATAGCTCGCTGAAATCCCGCGACTGGGCGGAGTTCGAAAAGACGCTCCCGCTGAATTTTTTCATCGGGATTGGCGGCAATTCGCTCTACAATCACTGGCTGAAGGAAGACGCCTATCCCGGCAAGATCGACGATCTGAACAAAGCATGGGGAACGGCGTACAAAGATTTCGGCGAGATCGCGCTGGCGCCGCTGCCCGAGGGGAATCCCGCGCGGCGCAAGGACTGGGAAAAGTTCGTTCGGACCAAGCTGCCTATCCGTTTTCTTGTGGTCGACTCTGCAATGGCGCTTCCGGCGTATCGCAAGTTTATTCAGGCGCGTTACAAAGGCGACCTGACCGACTACAATAAACAGCATGCGTCTGCGCTCGCATCATTCGAGCAAGTCCTTTTGCCGAATGTGAGCGAGCTGCCGTCGCAGGGCGCGCCGCTGCTGGACTGGACCGACTTCCTGAAGTTTGCGGCCCCGATTGCCGCCCTGCGCGCCGATACTTTGGAAACGCGCTACCAGTCGTATCTTGCCGCGCATGGCGCTCCCGGCGCATCGGCAAATATCGGGGCCGCGATATTTGCGTCGGACTGGGAGTATGTGAAGTCTCATCCATCGGAACTTCGCATGGACTATCTCACGCGCAACTACAAGCTGGTCATCAACTACATCTTGCTGCACGGCAATGCTGTCTGGAACACGATCTTGTTCTGCGCGCTTTCGGTGATCACCGCGCTGATCGTCAATCCGCTCTGCGCCTACGCGCTGTCCCGGTTCAATCTGTCCTACGGCAATACGATACTGCTGTTTTTATTGACGACGATGGCGTTCCCGGCGGAAGTGACCTTGATCCCGAACTTCCTGCTGCTCAAGGATCTGAACCTGCTCAATACGTTCTGGGCGCTTGTGCTGCCCGCCGCCGCCAGCGGCTACGCGATCTTCCTGATGAAGGGCTTCTTCGATAGTCTGCCGCGCGAACTGTATGAGGCCGGTACGCTGGACGGCGCGACGGAGATGCGTATGTTCGCTAGTATCACGCTGCCGCTGTCCCGGCCGATCTTCGCCGTCATCGCACTTGACGCCTTCCGGGCCGCCTATAGCGCCTTTATGTTCGCCCTGCTGGTGTGCCAGAGCCCGAAGATGTGGACCATGATGGTGTGGATCTACGAGCTGGGCTCCAGCGGCGCTCCGCAATATGTCACCATGGCGGCCCTGACGCTGGCGGCCATTCCGACCCTGCTGATCTTTATCTTTGCCCAGAACACGATCATGAAGGGCATCATCGTCCCGAGTTATAAATAATACAATGCTGACCCCAGACAACAACACAACCCCATCGCCGCTGGACGCCGTCCGCCGGGAGACTCGCGAGCGCCATGGCGTCGGCATCAGCTTTGTGAAGGATCAGATCGGCTCCGGCGTTGTCTACGAAAATGAAACCGCGCGCGCCGTGTTTTCCGAAGCGGGCGGCTACTTCGAACTGTGCGATCTGCCGGAAGAGTTTTCCGGCGCGGTGGGGGCGGGAGTGACCCACTCGCTGATCGACGCCGCCGCGACCCGCCGATACCTCGCCGCTTTGGAGCAGGTTATTTCCGCGCTGCTTGCGGAAACGCTGTCCTTTCCCTTGTTCTCTTTGTATTTGATCTACGAAGGCGGTAACCTGCGTTCGCGTGAAAACCTCTTTGTTTTCGAGCACCGGGAGGGAACGCCTCCGATGCTTCATGGCTCCTGGAGCCAGGAAGAGCTACCTCGCTTCGCCAAGATCCGTCTGCTCGCCCCTCCTGGAGCATCGCTCGCCGGGCTGCCGCTGGTCAACGGAGTTCAGTTTTTGCTGGCCCCGCGCCACACCGACGACGGCCGGTTTTTGCTGGGGGCATTGCCCCGAACGGACGGAACTGCGGATCTGGGACTACATTCGTCGTCAAGTATGGTAAATTAAGTGCGCCCCTCCTTGACAACGTCCGCGAGCCTACGATATACTGACGCCATTATCCCGCGTTTTTATTAGGAGATACAGCCGCAATTATGGGTACATCCCCCCCGCGTAAGACCGCCGCTCCGCAGCCTCGCAAACCGCTGCCCCCACGTTCGCAATCATCGAAAAACAAACCCAACGTCAAGGCGCGCAAGCCGTCTGCGGCGGGCCAGATCATTGGCTTCATCGCTCTTGGATTGCTGACCGGCGCCGGCGTGTTTATTGGAACCTCGCTGCATAACAATCCCGGTCTCCAAAAATATATCCCCAGCATTGTCGGCGGCATTGTCCATCCGAAAACCGTGGAGGATGTCTTCCCTGGTCAGAAAACGCTGAATCTGATGGTAATCGGTCGGGATTACGACTATAGCGACAGCGACCAGATTATCAAGACCAAGGCGCGCTCGGACATGCTCATGATGGCGCGCATTGATTTTGACAGTAAGAAGATCTCGTTCCTGTCGATCCCACGTGACACGCGCGCGGATATCCCCGGCTTTGGCGTGGGCAAGATCAACGGAGCGCATGCGCATGGCGGTCCGGCGCTGACTGAACAGACGGTTCAGAGCAACTTTGGGATTCCCTCGGAAAAGTACGTGGCGATCGATTTTCAGGGATTTGAAGAAGCGATCGATCAGCTGGGCGGCGTCGATCTCAATGTCGACAAGAAGATGGATTACGATGATAACTGGGGCCACCTGCACATCCACCTGAAGCCGGGTGAGCAGCACCTGAACGGCCAGCAGGCGATGGGTTTTGTCCGATTCCGTCATTCAGACAGCGACCTAGTGCGTGTCCAGCGCCAGCAGGCGCTTCTCGCGGCGCTGAAAGCCAAGCTGCTGAACCCCGCGACACTGGCCGCGATCCCGAACTTGCTGGGAACCATGGACCGGCATCTCGACAGCGATATGACGCCCGAGCAGAAGATCGCGATTGCGAACTTCGTTCATGAGACGCCGCGCGATCAGATCCAGATGGCGACGCTTCCGAGCACGGAAGGCAAGGTCTTTGTCGAGACCGACTGGGAGAAGGCGCGCCCGATGATCCAGCAGACCTTCGGCGTGGCTCCGCCAGAGGCTGTTGCGGAGAGCGCGCCGCGCCATCGCCGCCGCCGCCATCGTACGACCCGGGTCGCGGACGCCCAGTGAGCCAGCCGTCCCTCGTGAACGTACTGCAAGTCGTGCGACCCGCCGCTGGCGGCATCCGGCAGCACGTTCTGCAGCTCCTCGAATATAGCGACACTCAGAGATTTTCTTTGAGTGTCGCCGCTCCGTCGGATTTTCTTGTTTCTCTTCCCAGCGACCTTCCCATTACGGATCGATATCCCGTCGAAATCCGGGCGCGTCTCTCACCTTTCGCCGACCTGCGAGCGGCCGCAAATCTTGCCGCACTCCTGCGCCGACGTTCCCCCGCAATCGTTCACGCCCACGGGCTGCGCGCCGCGTTCATCTGCGCGCTCGCTCATCGCCTTCACAGCTTTCCGCTTGTCGTCACCGCGCATAACCTTATCGACTCCGGCGTCGCCACGCGCGTTGGCCTTGCTGTGATTGGAAGCGCCGCTGACCAGATAATCGCCGTCTCCGAGCCAATTGCCGAGGGCCTGCGGGCGCATGGGATCCCAAGTCAAAAAGTGACGGTTATTCCCAATGGGGTGGATGTGGAGCGATACGAAACGCCGTTTCTGGATGCCCGCGCGTTGTTGGGAGTGCCGCAAGACGCTTTTGTTGTCGCAAGTATCGCGCGTTTGTCGCCCGAAAAAGGCGTGGACGTCCTGCTGGAAGCAGCGCGTCTGGTCCCCGAACTCCAATTCATAATCGCCGGTGATGGTCCGCTGCGTGCGGAATTAGAAGAAAAGGCGCCTGCGAATGCGCGCCTGATCGGGCGGGTGGATAATGTGTGCGTCGTTTTGTCGGCGGCGGACGCCGTGGCGGTGCCGTCGCGACTCGAAGGGCAGGGGATTGTCGCTCTGGAGGCCCTGGCGGCGCGACGCCCCGTCGTTGCCTCTCGCATCGGCGGTCTTGCGGCGATGCTGACGGACGGGGAGACTGCGCTGCTTGTTCCCGCCGAAGATCCGGCGGCGCTGACGGCGGCGCTGCGCCGTCTCGCCGCCGACCCCGCCCTGCGCACGCGGCTGGCCGGGGCGGGATATGAGCTGGTGAAACATCATTACGATATTCACGTTCAGACGGCGGCGGTCGAACGGGTTTATGAGGGGCTGGCCTCTTAGTCGGCCGGCGTGAATGTCGCGCGGAACGATTGCAGATAGACGCCGCTATAAGTCTCGAATCCCGAATCGATGCCCGTATGCAGCCAGATTCCGCCCAGAGGGTCGGCCTGGGTGGTGAGCGTCGCCGTCGGAGCCAATGTTTTGGATTCAAATACCGGCGCCGAGCAGTTGGTATTGCTGTTCGCAATATTCCCAAGCATCAGTGACTGTGAGCCGCCCGTACCCTGGTTGCCTCGGTCGATGTTGACGACGTTATTGCCGCTGAGATCTTTCACAGTTTTGGGCTCCTGCGCCGTGGCCCCGGCGTGCACATAGACGGACTCGCCTGGGGCGCCGCCGACGCCGGTGCAGTCCGACGGAGCGCTAGTGGCGAGCTTCTCCTGGAATGCAACACGATAGCGCGCCCCTGGCCTCAGACCGGTGAAATACTTCCTGGTATAAATGAACAAGTCATCACTTTTGTTTGTGCCGGAAAGGCGATATCCACTGCCGCTGAGCGGCGCTGGAAGGACGCTTGGGGCGGTAATAACATCCACGGGCGCCGTGGTGTCCGAGTAATCGGCTTTGCCGCCAACCCAGCCGCTGGAGTCCGT
Organism: Capsulimonas sp.; assembly: GCF_039929585.1. Classification (NCBI taxonomy): domain Bacteria; kingdom Bacillati; phylum Armatimonadota; class Armatimonadia; order Capsulimonadales; family Capsulimonadaceae; genus Capsulimonas; species Capsulimonas sp. Next base: position 1,442 of record NZ_JBDSQY010000102.1, on the reverse strand, counting down.
GGCGAAATTTGTGGTGATGGTCACTGGCGTCGGAGCGGAATTGCTGTCGCCGCCTCCGCATCCGGCGCTCAGCGCGGCTAGGGTCACAGCGGCCATCCAGGCCGAAAAGCGCGCCGGCCGAATTGCTTGGGGTAATTGTCTCTGCAATGTATGTCTTGTCCTTGGTGTGTCAGTCAAGCTGACATTGGCGGCCGCTTCTCAGAACATCGTATTGGTGTTGGCCGTCTTCTCAGGAACCGGCTGTACGACATCCCAGTGTTCGACGATCTTGCCGTTCTTTACCCGAAAGATATCCACGATCGCAAGCCCCCGATCTTTGGGATTCTGCTGTGAGTGTACGTGCAGCGCCACCAGATCGCCGTCGGCAAGCGCCTGAGTGATCGTGGCGTGTGACTGCGGGTTTTGTTTGAAATGGGGGCCGAAGAACGAGATGATAGCCGCTCGGCCGGTGGGGACGCCGGGGTTGTGCTGCTTGTAATCCGGCGTCAGATATTTGAGCGCGGCGTCGATGTGGTGCGCGTTGAAAAACTCGTTGTAGAACTTCACGACCAGCGCTTTGTTCGCGGCGGGGCTGGGTTTGGGCGCGGCATGTGCCGGCGCGATCGTCAGCAGGCCGAGTGCGCAGACAAGCGCGGAGAAATGAGCGGCGATTTTCATGGTTCTGCTTTCATTGGAGATAGTGATGCGAAGCCGATTATTGCTGGCCCGAGAGCCAGTCGTTGTAGGGAATGCGCGGCATGTCGAACAGATCCGTGGTGCGCGCGTACCATCCGCCGCCGTGCATGCGTCCGATGAGCTTTAAGTTCTCGGTGCGGACATGCATGCGCTCCAGATCGACGAACTCATCGCGGATATGCAGATGGACTACTTCGGCCAGCACAATGCGATTGTCACCGATTGGAACGATGCTATGCAGACGGCATTCCAGGCTGACGGGAGCCTCGGCGATGCGCGGCGTTCGGATCGTAATGGACGCCGACGCCGTTAGCCCCGCCTGCGGAAGCTCGCTCACCCCGTCAGGGAAGTCGATGGCGCAGATGTTCATCGCCTCCGCCAGCGCCTCATCCACCAGGTTCACCACGAACTCGCCCTCACGCTCGATATTCGCGCGGGTCTCCTTCGCGACGCCTTGCCCGCGGTTCGCCACGCCCAGCGTAATCACGGGCGGGCTGCTGCCGACCATATTGAAGAAGCTGAACGGCGCGGCGTTGATGCTGCCGTTTGTGTCGATGGATGTCACCAGCGCAATCGGGCGCGGGACGACCGTGCTGGTGAGCAGGCGATAGGCGTTCGCGGAGTCCGCTCCGGTGAGATCGAATTGCATGATGGTTTCCTGATGTATTTTTATAATACCTCTGTCGCTTCGCCCGCTCGCTGAGTGACCCACCCCGGCGCTTCGTAACCTACCCCCGGCCGTCGGCCGAAGGCCGGGGGTAGGTTAC
>NZ_JBDSQY010000101.1:0-23518 GCF_039929585.1 Capsulimonas sp. | reverse complement strand
AAAACTCTGGCTCCCCTTCTCCCAGAATTGGGAGAAGGGGCTGGGGGATGAGGGCCTCCCACTTTATCTCGCCCCTGCTCCCGCCAGGACCCGGGTCGTGTAGCCCGATGGCTGATTGCTGAACTCGAGCACGACGACCACGCTCGCTCCGGCGGCCAGGCCCAGAGCGTTGATGTACGGGCTGCCCGATGGGGTGGTCGCCGCCGTGGTCCCCGTGGCGTTGGTCAGCATGGCGCCGGTCAGGCTGTCCAGAACTAGTGACAGTGGGTCGGAGAGCGCCCCGCCGGTGTTGGTCAGCGTGATCGACTGGCGGTAGTGGCCGGTGGCGCGAATATACACGTATCCGCCGCGCGTCACCGTGATCTGCGGGGTCACGTTCGTGGCCGCCGACTGGGTCACGGTGATGCTCACCGTGGCCGCCGCGCTTGTCGAGGTTCCGTTGTTCACGGTGAACGTGAAGCTATCCGGTCCGAAGTATCCCGCGTTTGGCGTGTACGTCAGGTTCGGAGCGGCGCCTGAGAGCGTTCCGTGCGCCGGACTCGTCGCGACAGCGTAGGTCAACGGCTTCGCAGGCGTGTTCGGGTCCGAGCCCGTGAGCGTGATCGCCTTGGCGGTGTTCTGCGCCGTGCTGACCGATTGGTTATTTGCCGTCGGCGTGAGCACGACTTCGGTGACGGTGATCTGGAAGGTGACCGTCTTGGTGTCCACGCCGCCGTTGGCCGTTCCGCCATTGTCCTTCACGGTGACGGTGATGTTCGCGGTTCCGAAGGCGTTCGCCGCCGGGGTGAATGACAGCGAGCCGATGCTGTTCGGGCTGGTGTAGGTGACTGTGGGGTTCGGGATCAGGCTCGGATTATCGCTTGTCGCGGTCACCGTGATGGTCTGGTCGCCGTCGCCCACGCCGGCGCTGATGGCCGAGAGATTGACCGAGTGCGAGCCGCTGTTCTCGGCGACGTTCTGATCGCCGATCGCGCCGATCGTCGGGATGTGATTGACCCGCGTGACCGTGATCGAGACCGTCGCCGGCGTGCTGGTGAGCGAGCCGTTGTTCACGGTGAACGTGAAGCTATCCGGTCCGAAGTATCCCGCATTCGGTGTGTAGGTCAGGTTCGGCGCGGTTCCCGAAAGCGTTCCGTGCGCCGGGTTCGTTGCGACGGAGTAGGTAAGCGGCTTCGCAGGCGTGTTTGGATCCGAGCCGGTGAGCGTGATCGCCTTTGCGGTGTCTTCCAGCGTGCTCACGCTCTGGCTATTGGCCGTGGGCGCGAGAACAACGACGCTGACGACGACATTAAACGTGGTCGTTTTGGTGTCCACGGCGCCGTTTGCCGTTCCGCCGTTGTCCTTCACGGTGACGGTGATTGTCGCCGTTCCCGTGGCGTTCGTCACCGGAGTGAAGGAAAGCGAGCCGGTGCTGTTCGGGCTGGTGTACGTTACCGTTGGGTTCGGGATGACGGACGTGTTGCTGCTGCTCGCTGTGACCGTCAGAGTTTGGCCGGCGTCGCCGGCGCCCGGTCCGATGCCGGTGAGATTGACGATCTGGAGGCCGGCGTTCTGGCCAATCGCCAGGTTGCCGATTGTATCGATCGTCGGCGGCTGATTGATGTGCGTGACGCTGATTGTCACCGTCGCCTGAGGGCTCGTGTAGTTGCCGTTGTTGACCGTGAACGTGAAGCTGTCCGGGCCGGAATATCCCGCGCTCGGCGTGTACGTCAGGTTCGGCGCCGTGCCTGAGAGCGTTCCGTGCGCCGGGTTCGTCGCGACGGTGTAGGTCAGCGAGCGGGGGGGCGTATTGGCGTCCGATCCGGTCAGTGTGATCGCGACGGCGGCGCCTTGCAGCGTTCCGACGGACTGCGGGTTTGCGACTGGCGTCTGTACTTCATAGGCGCCCATGTCCGGGGTCGGATGGCGCAGCAGTCCGTCATGCTCGATTGTCGGCACGGCGGCGAGAACGCCTGCCGCTTGCCCCGACGGCTTTCCGGTGGAGATCACCGGCGAAGTCGAGGTGACATGGAGATTGTCCAGCGCGGGATTGGCGTTGGAGCTATCCAGGAACTGTGGGTTCTGATTGATGTTGCCGGTTCCAGAGACGCCCGCCTGCGCGATATCGCTGAATGTGGCGGTGACGCCCGGGCTCAGGGTTGAAATTTCCGTGGGGGAGGCGTCGCCGAACAGAATGCTGTTCGTGACCGCGCCGCGCCCGCCGAAGATATCGATGGTTCCTGGCTGGTGGCCGGCGCTGGGCGGTGGGATCAGGCCGACGAAGGTCGGGGCGACATAGCCGCTGGCGTTGTTTTTGTTGAATGTGCAGTTGACGATGTCCACCGTGGGATTGGTTGCGGTAGAGCCGAGAATGTCGATCGCGCCGCCGTCATAGGTCGCCAGGTTGCCGCTGAAGACGCAGTTGGAGATCTCCACGTTTTGCGCCGCGCTCCCCGACAGTACCTCGCAGCCGATGGCGCCGCCGAACCCGGAGCTGTCGGTCAGGTTGCCGGCCGTGTTGCTATAGAACGAACACTGCGTAATCAGCGCTCCGGATGCGGCGCCGTTGCTGACGACCGCGATGGCGCCGCCTTCCGCCGGAGCGAAGTTGTTCACGAAGACACACTGGGTGACGGTGGCCGCGCTATCGATGATCGCAATCGCGCCGCCGGTGTCGCGCACGCTGTTCTTGATCGTGAAGCCCTTGATGACAGTGCTTCGATTCTGGCCGCCATTGATAATGAACGAGCACTTCTGATTGGCCCGGCTGCCGCCGCTGTTGTCCAGGACAGTGACGGCCGCTCCCCCCGTCGACTGGATCGTCAGGTTCTTCGAGCCCAGCGTCACGTTGAAATCGCCGGCGATCGTGTAAGTCCCGGGGATCACGTTGACCGTGTCGCCGGTAGCGGATGCGTTCACGGCGGCTTGAATGGTGGGTAAGTCGGTGGGCACTGTCCGCGTCGTCGCGCTTGCGGCGACGCCGACACTAACCAGCGCAAAACAGCCAGTCGCGGTGAGAGCGCGTCGGATCAAACGCCTTCCGGGAGGCGCTTTGGGATTGTCGATAGACATTTTGAAGATTCCATTCTCTGATAGATTGCGATAATACCAATTGATGAGGCGTGAAAGTGGTCAGGCCACGGTCACGAGAAGATATTCAAACGGAATGGGCGTCGCCTCATCTGCGATTGCCGGACGGCTTGGTGTTCCCGTGAGGCGGACACCCGCCAGATTGGGCTCGCCGGCCGCCAGAATGTAAGTCCCCTCCGTCAGCTTCGGTCGGCCCGATGCGTGTCCCGAAAGGAGGAAGTGGAAATCTTCGGCGCCGCGCGGCGCGAACAGTTCGGCCGAAAGCATCACGCCGCGGCCGGGCGCCGCCGGAATGCGGATGGTCGTGCGCTGGGCGCTGGGCGCCCAGGCGTACATGGGGATATCCTGCGGCCCCCGCGCGCTCTGAATGGCGTAGTACGCCTTGACGGCGTGCAGCACCGGCGCCGCGCCTTCCGGAATGGAGTGCCCGTGAAAGGTGACGGCGACGACCGCTGAGGCCAGGGCTTCGCTGCCCGAGGGAAGCGACGCCGGATCGATCCACCGGTCCCGCGACCAGAGCGCGAGGGTGGTGTGCGCCTGTGGGGGGCCGGCTGCGGCGCGGGGAGGCGATCCGAAACCGAGCCCAGCGGCGATGGTCATCACGGCCGCGCCGCGCAGGAATTCACGGCGATCGAGCATTGTTGTTTCTGTCCCGTTCATATGTGATCCTTTGTGGCGCCCCAGGGCGCGGTAAATTAGCCGCGCGACGGGTAGATGCCGGTGAGCGAAATAACGAAGTTCATCACGAGAAAGGGCTGAAGGTTGTTGTGCGGCTGATTGCCTCCAGTGAGGTCGACATCGCCGGCCTGCGTTCCCGTGTTGACGGCGCTGGGATCGTACATCTGGTTCGGTCTGCGCGGGCCGGTGGCGGGCGTGGCGGTCAGGTTGCCGGCCGGCGACGTGGACGTGGCGGCGTTCGAATCGCCGTTCATTACGTGCGTGTGCGACGCCAGTGTCGAGAGGTTGAGCTGAACCGTCGGGTTGCCTCCGGTTTCGCCGAGAACACGCTGCGACAGGCCCGGGCCGTCGCCGTACGCGACGGGGATATTCCCCTGGAAGTTGGGCAGCGCGAAGTTCGACTGCCCGTTGCCGCCGTAGTAAGTGCCCAGCAGGGAAAACAGGGCGGAGGACTGAGAGATCGCAAGAAGCTGTCCATCGCACTGCGCCCAGCCTGTGGGAGCGAAGTCAAACGGGACGATCCGGATCTCCCCCAAAAATTGATCTGCCATAAATCGGTTCTCCTGAAACGAATGTACGCTGTCACGTCAGTTTTGCGAAGGATAGACCCCAAACAGTGAGATCGCGAAATTGACGCACAGATACGGCGCCATATTGTCGTGTGGCTGCCCGCCCCCCGTGGCCGTGGTGACCGTTGTGGTGGCGACGACGCTTGTGGGCGGCGTGTAAACATTGACGCTCGCCGACGCCAGGAGAACTCCGGTGGCGGTCGTGGTGGACGCAGGTCCGTTCATGGCTCTCAGAGGATGGCTGTGCGGCGGCAATTGCGCGCTGATCAGCGTGACGGTTTCCGAGCCGGCGATGGCTCCCAGCGGGATGTTCGAACTGAAGTGGATGGGGGTGCGTCCCAATAGGTTGGGAAGATTGAACGTCTGCACCCCGTCGCCGCCGTAAGTCGTTCCGATCAGATTGAAGAGAGCGTCGTTCTGCGAGATCGCGAGCGTCGAGCCGTTGCAGAGCGCCCAACCGTTGGGCGCGAAGCTGAACCCGACCATCCGGATCTCACCAATATAGGGCTCTGACATTAGGTAGCGTTCTCCTGTAAGGTTGCTTGCGCATTTGATATTGCGGCTTGCGGTTTAGCTGCGGCTTGGGAAAATGCCCTGCATCGCGATACAAAAACTGAGCGCCAGATACGGCTGCATGTTTTCATGCGGCTGTCCCCCGCCGGCGTTGGCGATCGCCTGCGGCGCCATAGTGATATCGGCGGCGCCGGCTGCGTAGATCGATCCGACCGTGGAGACCGGCGCGGCGATTGTGGCGCCTTGCGCCAGCCCCGTGGTGGCCGTCGCCGTGGTGGCGCCGAGGGTGTGGGTGTGCAGCGGAATCTCCGTAGTTTGCAGCGTATGCGTTGCTTCACCAGCGACTGCGCCCAGCGGGAAGCCGCCGGTGCGGTGCATCGCCGCGCGCCCCTGCAGGTTCGGAAGCTGGAATGTCGTCTGGCCGTTGCCGCCGTAAGTCGTTCCTAGCAGCGCGAACAGCGCCTGGTTCTGGTTGATTGGCAGGGTCTGCCCGTTGCAGAACGCCCATCCCCTGGGGGGATACCCGAACGAGAAGATACGAATCTCCGATAAATACGGTTCAGCCATGAAATACCCCTTTGGATTGTGGATGATATACGGCAAAAATCGCCGTAGGAAAACAGCGGCTCTCACGCGATGTTCCGATGGAAACCGTCGGAAAGTTTCGTGAGGACTGCTTCGTGCAGTTAAGCGAAGATCGCTTCGTAGGTGGTGGATTGCGCGTTTGCGGCCAGCGGCACGATGAAAATGTCCATCGTAGCCGTTTCCGGATGCGTGAAGCGGTAAATGCGCTGGGGAAGTACGACGCCCGGCGCGCCGAGGAACGTGAGCGCGAACGGCTCGCGTTGACCCTCCGGCCCCCGCATGGGGCGTACGTCGCTGAGAACGACATCCACGGTTTGGGCGTCGTCAAACGGCAGGGTGAAGGTGTCGCCAATCAGCGGCGTAAAGGAGGCGGCCGTGATCTGGCTCAGAGAAAGGGTGTCGTCCATGGTGTAAGCTCCAGCGCATACGAGATAAAAGTGCATCCAACGGGGTCGGTCGCCCAGAAGTACACAGTCACCAGGAATTTGCATGGCTGCTTGAGGCGGACATCACAAGATCATGCGCGAAAACGGCGTCAGTTACCTCACTATAAGGAGAGGAGTGTAGTCTGCGCGCGTAATGTCAGGCAATGTACATAGACTTTAGCACACATACTTCCAACTGTCAATATTTATGCTGAATATTTTTCGATAAATATGTATGAAATTAAACATATGGTTCGTAGCGAGTAGGCGCTCAGTTGCGTCGAAAGTAATCGCTCTGTCCAGGCTGAAGTCTACTTCGGCGGGGGAATGGGACTCGGCAGTAATGATCTTGGGCGTGAGTTCACCATGGCGTCGGCGGCTTCGTCTCCGGCGATGCGGGCGGCGATGTCACGGGCCTGGCGTATGAGGTTGGGGGGACGCTGGTCGAGGTTGTGGCTGTCGGAGGCGATGATGAGCGGGAGTTCGTCGGCGCGGGCGAGGATGGCTTCGGCGGCGCGGCGGGCGCCGGAGCCGAAGCGGCCGAGAATGCTGCCGGTGTTGATCTGGAAATAGGTTCCGAGATCGGCGCAGGCGTCAACAAAGGCGAGGTGGCGCTGGATATCGGCGTTGCGCTCGGGGTGGGCGACGACGATTTTTACGCCGATGTCGAGCACGGCTTTGAGATGATCGAGCGCGTCGTGGGGCAGACGGTCGAACGGCAGCTCGATCAGCGCCCATTCTCCGCCCCCGATGGTCATTACGGTTCCCTCTTTGAGGTCGCGGGCGAGCGCCGGGCCGATTTGCAGTTCCGTGGAAGGGATGATTGTCAGCGGGATTTTGGAATAGTCGAGCGCAAATTGCAGCTCTTCGACGTTTTCACGCACCCACTCCGGCGGCGCGTTCTTGCGGCTGCTCCAAGCGCGGTGCGGGGTGGCGACCATGATGTCGGTTCCATCCGCAACGGCGAGGCGCGCCATGTCGAGCGCGTAGGGCAGGGTGGGCGCGCCGTCGTCGATACCGGGAAGGATGTGGTTGTGGATGTCGACAAACATGGGTTAAGGATTCGGCCCCCCTGCCCCCCGATCCTGGGGGAGGAGGTTGTCGTTGGGTGATTGTGAATGACATCGCGACACATCGCGGGTATGAAACCCACGCCTGGGAGATGCTTCGCATCTAACCGTCCGTGCCGGACGGACAAATAATTTCCGTGGTCGACAACCTCCTCCCCCAGGATTGGGGGGCAGGGGGCCGAATCCTACTCCAGCGCATACAACAACTGCGCAACCATGATCAGCGCGGCCGTCTCGGTGCGCAAGATCCGTTTGCCCAAAGAAACGCTTTGTAGTTTTGCTTTGGCTGCCGCGCGCGCCTCGGGATCGGTAAACCCGCCTTCGGGGCCGATAACGATGAGCACGCTTTTCGGCGGCGTCGGCTGAGATTCCAATGCGCTTCTTAAGGTTGTCTTGGCTTCGCCTTCGTAAGCAAGAAGAGAGAGGTCGAACTGGCCGGCGGCGGCGAGGACCTGGCTGAAGTCCTGATCGGCGCGGACTTCTGGGAGCCGGGCGCGATGGGACTGCTCGGCGGCGGTCTTTACGATCTCGTTCCAGCGGGTAAGGCGTTTGAGGTGGCGCTCGCGGGGCAGATGGGTGAGGCTGCGCGCGCTTTCGTAGGCCCAGAAGGCGTGCGCGCCGACTTCGGTGCCGCGCTGCAAGACCTGCTCCATCTTGTCGGCGACTTTGGGGAGCGCCTGCGCCACGGTGATGCGCGTTTGCGCTTCCGTGTCGAGGTGAATGATGGTAGTGATCCGAGCGGTTGCGCGGGATTTTCCGACTTCGTCGAGCTTGGCGATGAACTCAGTTCCACAGCCGTTCAGGACGTTGATCAAATCGCCGGGATTGGCGTGCAGGACGACCTTGAGATGGTGGGCGTCATCGGGGCCGAGGGTCACCAGGCCGTTGGTAATTTGGTTGGGGCTGATGAAAAATCGCGTCATGGGCTATACCGCGCTGCGGCGGAAGACGAGGGCGACCCAGTCGCCTTGACGGCGTGTTTCGAGCGGGGAGAAGCCTTCGGTTTCCACGGCGATACGCACGTCGGTCTCGCGCGTGTCGATGATTCCTGAGGCGATAAACACGCCTTCGGGTTTTACCCGCTCGGCGATTTCTTCACGCAGGCCGATAATGACGTCCGCCAAAATATTCGCAACCACCAGATCGTACTGCCCACCGGGCAGATCGACGCCGAACTCAATCGAGACACCGTTGACTTCGGCGTTCTCGGCGGCGATCTTTACAGCCAGGGTATCGATGTCGTTGGCGACGACCGATCCCGCGCCGAGCTTGGAGGCGGCGATGGCGAGAATCCCCGAGCCTGTACCGATGTCCGCGACGGTAATGCCGGGCGTCACATAATCTTCCAGGGCGGCGAGGCAGAGCTGGGTTGTCGGGTGGCTGCCGGTGCCGAAGGCCATGCCGGGATCGACGACGATCGGCATTCGCCCAGTCGAAAGATCAGGCTCTTCCCAGGGGGGAGTGACGACAAGACGGCGGCCGATGGGGATCGGCTTGAAGTAGGCCTTCCAGGCGTTCGCCCAGTCGTCCTCCTGAACGTACTTGATTGTGATTTCCGTGCCGGCGTTTTCGACGCCGAAGCCTGCGAGCGCCTCCAGTGAGGTCGTCAGGGTCAGCAGGCGGTCTTCGATCCGGTCGTCCACGGGAAGATATCCCACAACCGTCGGAGGAACCTTCGTGTCCTGAACGACGAAGCCGCCGCATCCGACTTCATTGAAACAATTACCGACCGCGTCGGTGGCGTCCGGACCGGCTTCCACGCTGATTTCGGCCCACCGCATCGTGCTCGGAGTTGACGTGACGCTCATTTGTGCGTGAATGCTTTCTTAACGCTGTCGAAAAAACCGCCGTCTTCCGGCTGGATCGTTTCGCCCGAGGCCGCCGCGAACTCACGGAGCAGACGCTTCTGGTCGTCGCTGAGCTTGGTCGGAACGGCGACCTTAACCTGGATGATCTGATCGCCTTTATCGTGGCTGCGGGTATTGAGGTCCGGGAAGCCCTTGCCGCGGAACTTGAAGGTAGCGCCGGGCTGCGTCCCAGCGGGTATCGTCAGTTTTTCCGCGCCGCCCAGGATCGGGACTTCGATCTGCGCGCCGAGCGACGCCTGCGCGTAGGAGATGCTGGTGTCGTGCAGCACGTCGTTGCCGCTGCGCTTGAAGTCAGGGTGGGGGCGCAGGTAAACAACCACATAGAGGTCGCCGGGCTGCCCGCCGCGCAGGCCGGCGTCACCGGCGCCCTGGTCCACCAGACGCGTTCCGGTATCCACGCCGCCCGGAACCTGAATTGTATGTTCCTTGGTCTGGCGTGTGCGGCCCTGGCCCCGGCAGGTTGTGCAGGGATCGCTGATGATCCGGCCCTCACCGCGGCAGTTGGCGCAGGGCGCCACCGTGGCGAAGGAGCCGAGGATCGTGTTCTGAACGTGGCGTACCTGGCCGGAGCCCTGGCAGGCCGAACAGGTCTTAGGAGTGGTGCCGGGCTTTGCGCCGCTGCCAGTGCAAGTCTCGCAGCTTTCCAGGCGGGTCAGCTTGAGGGTTTTCTGGACGCCGAATGCGGCCTCCTCCAGCGTGATCTCCAGATCGTAGCGCAGGTCGGAGCCTTGCGTCGCCTGCTGGCGCGCCCGATCTCCGCCGCCCGCTCCGGCGCGGCCTCCGAAGCCGCCGCCGGCGCCAAAGAACATGTCGAAGATATCGCCGACGCCGAACCCATCGGCGCCGCCCATACCGCCCTGCGGGCCGGCGTGGCCGAACTGATCGTACATCTGGCGCTTCTCGGGCGTGGAAAGGATCTCATGAGCTTCATTCAGCTCTTTGAACTTCTCCTCCGCGTCCTTGTCGCCGGGATTGACGTCGGGATGGTACTTGGCCGCAAGCTTGCGGAAGGCGGAACGGATATCGGGCGGCTGCGCGTCTCGTCCGACACCCAGCACTTCATAATAATCACGTTTATTTGACATAGTTCCATTACGAGAAAGCGCGTCCGAAAATTAAAAATAACAATTAGAAGAGTAACAATGAGTTCAAAAAAATGGTCTTGCTCTGAATGGGACAAGGACTCAGCGGAAGACACGATATGCGTCTGCCGCTGAGTCCCGTCCTTGGTTATTTGCTATTTGTCCGAAAGTGACTGTCCGCGCCGACTAGACGTCGCGGAATTCGCCTTCGATGGTAACGTCGCTGGCCGGGGCTTCCGAGGAGGGAGCGGAGCCGAGCGCTTCCAGGCCGTCGAAACTCGGCGCCGTGAAGTCCGGCGTCGCAGTCGATCCAAAGCCGTTGCCGCCGCCATTGGCCCGGCTTCGCGCTTCGTAGAACGCTTTGCTCAGCGCCAGCAAGGATGTGTTCAGATCATCCAGACCCTGACGCGCCGAAGGGCCGTCGAAGTTGTTGAGCGCTGCGGTCAGCTTGGCGGCCGACGCATTGACTGTATCGATCAGATACTGATCGACAAGGCCGCGCGCGTCCTTGCCGATGCGAACGGCTTGATAGATCTGCTGATCCGCCTTGTTGCGGATCTCCTGCTCTTCTCGCCGCCGCTCGTCCTTCTTGCGATACTGTTCCGCTTCCTTGACCATGCGCTCGACTTCATCGTGTCCAAGACCGCTGGAGGCGGTAATGGTGACGTTCTGCATGTTGCCGGTCGCGATATCCTTGGCCGAAACGTGTACGATGCCGTTCTGGTCGATGTCGAAGGTGACCTCGATCTTGGTGACGCCTCGCGTGGCTGGCTGGAGACCCGAGAGCTGGAACTTGCCGAGCGTCTTGTTGTCGATCGCGAAGTCGCGCTCGCCCTGAAGCACATGGATGTCGACCGCCGTCTGGTTGTCGAACGCCGTGGTGAAGAGCTGCGAGTGTGAGGTCGGGATGGTGGTGTTGCGCTCGATCAGCCGTGTGAACACTCCGCCCTGCGTCTCAATGCCCAGCGAAAGGGGCGTGACGTCCAGGAGAACGATGTCGGTGACGTGGCCGCCGAGGATACCCGCCTGGATCGCGGCGCCCTGCGCGACGATCTCATCCGGGTTGATGCCCTTATGCGGCTCCTTGCCGAACATGTTCTTGACGGTTTCCTGCACCAGCGGCATGCGTGTCATGCCGCCGACTAGCAGGACCTTTTCGATGTCCGCCGTGGACAGCTTGGCGTCGGCCATCGCCTGTTCCGTCGGCGCGATCATGCGCTCGATCAGATCCTTGGTCAGCTCCTCCAGTTGGGTGCGCGTCAGCGACATCTCCAGGTGGGCGGGGCCGTCCTCGGTTGAGGAGATAAAGGGCAGGTTGATGTTGGTGGTGAAGACGGTCGAAAGTTCGACCTTCGCCTTCTCCGCCGCTTCCTTAAGGCGCTGCATCGCCATGCGGTCCTTGGTGAGATCAACGCCGGTCTGCTTCTTGAACTCGGTCGCGAGCCAGTCCATGATCCGCACGTCCCAGTCGTCGCCGCCCAGATGGGTGTCGCCTGAGGTTGCGCGGACTTCAAAGACGCCGCCGGCGAGCTCCAGAATGGAGACGTCGAAGGTGCCGCCGCCAAGGTCCCATACGAGGACGATCTGCTCCTCGGACTTGTCCTGGCCGTAAGCGAGCGCGGCTGCGGTCGGCTCGTTGATGATGCGGACGATGTTGATGCCGGCGATCTGGCCGGCGGCTTTCGTCGCTTCACGCTGGGCGTTGGAGAAGTAGGCGGGGACGGTGATGACGCATTCAGAAATCACGTCGCCCAGGAACACCTCAGTGTCGGCGCGCAGCTTCTGCAGGATCATGGCCGAGATCTCTTCGGGTGAGTACTCGCGGTCGTCGATGGTGACACGATGCTTCGTGCCCATCTGCCGCTTGATGGAAGAGATCGTGCGGTCGGGATTCGTGATCGCCTGACGTTTCGCAAGCTGTCCTACCAATCGCTCGCCGGCTTTGGATATGCCAACGACCGAGGGGCAAAGGCGGCTGCCTTCGGCAAGCGTGATAACGATGGGGGAGCCGGACTCGTCGATCGCGGCCACGACCGAGTTGGTGGTACCCAAGTCGATGCCAACTGATTTCGCCATGATCGTTCCTTAAGCTGTGGTGTGTTCGTCGTTTGCGCCGGCGTCCTCACCGGTCGCGGCGACTGCGGTTTCGCTGCCGGCGGAGTTGGCGCCGCGCGGAGCGAGCTCTCCGTCCTGGTCGGCGGGCTTGGGTGTCGGAGTAAGCTCCGGCGCGCTTGCGGTAACCTTACCCGCGGCGATTTCCTCCAATGCGATCGTCAATGGATTGGTGGAAGCCGTTTCGATGAGAATGGGAGCGCCTTCTTTGATCTGCTTCGCGCGTTTGGCGGCGATGACGACCAGCGAATAGCGGCTGCCCACCATATCTTCGATGGTGTCTGCCGAGGGGTAAATCAACTTTGTTCTCCTTCGCCGAACCTGCCGAGTTCCGACCGTCCAGTACTATTGTTCTCCATCTCCAGGATCAGCTTCACTCCGTTGATGTTCACTCCACGCTCTTCCGTGAGGTAACGTACGCGGGCGAGCTTAGCGATGTCGCGGTCGGAATAGAGCCTTCGGTCTTTTTCCGTACGCTGAGGGCAAACGACGCCTTCCTTATCAAGGACACGCAGAGTCCAACTTGGAAGGCCGGCCAGCTTTGCGGCGACGCTGATCACATAAACCGGCTCGTCCGCCATGTCGTGATCGACCGGGTCGCTCTGCGTGACAGACATCGCTTACTTTCCTGGGGGAGTAACCACACTTTACTCTGATTTGGGTCAGGCGCTCTTGCGCCTATCCCGCGCCTTATTATAGACTTAAGTCCCCCCATTCGTCAAGCGCGAAGGAAAAAGAACGTCTGTTATCGCGTATAATGATCAGATTAAGGCCCTCCATGGACCTACCACGCGTCAGAAAGCTCGCTTGTTTCCGAAATGATGATCCGAAATCGCCGCCGCATCGCCGTTGGAGCCGCCGCTCTCGTTTTTGTAGGAGGCGTTCTTTCTTTTTGGAATCGCCACCGCACCATACCGATCGAGCGTGCGCTGAACCCTGCTTATTGGGTCCGGCACGCGCGCGGACTGGATCGATACGATCCGCAAACGGCGCTGCTAGAGCACGGCGATCCGAACCTGCCGGAGGTGGCGCTGACGATCGATGACGGGCCGGACCCGCGCTACGGTCCGCAGATCGCGCAAATGCTGCACGACAAGGGGGTCGCCGCCACGTTCTTTGTCGTGGGCATTCGCGTGAAGCAATATCCCGAGGTGATTAAGAAAATAGACAGTCTCGGCTTCGAAATCCAAAACCACACCTACGACCACCAGCGGCTCGATACGCTCAAGCCTCACGAGATCGCCAACGAAATTCGGTTCTGCGCGGCGAATGTCGAAAAAGTCACCGGCAAGAAAACGAACTTACTGCGCCCGCCCGGCGTCCAATACAATGACCAGACGCTTGCCACCGCCAAAGCGCTTGGCTACGTGACAGTTTCCTGGACCTGCGGCGCGCGCGACTATGACCAGCAGCCCGCCTCCTATATCGCGCAGCGTATTTTGGACCGGACCGAGGCTGGGTCCATCATCATTCTGCATCAGGACACTCCCGGCACGCTCGCCGCGCTCCCGCAAATTATCGATGGTTTGCGCGCGCGAGGATACCGGTTTGTGACGGTATCTCAGATGCTGGAGCATCTCCACGCTCAGCGGCCTGCTTGATAATAATTTTATAATATTGACAAAATTATTTGGAATAGGGTAGCATCTTCATATAAAATTTATATAAAGAACCGCAGAGTTTTATGGGGATAAAAAGGGTATGTCAGCACACAAAGCCGTAACGCTCAAAGACGTAGCAGAACAAGCGCACGTGTCGCAGTCCGTAGTCTCCACCATTCTCAATGGCAGACAAAATGGGATTTTTGTTTCTGAAAGCACGCGTCGCAATGTGATCGCCGCCGCTGAGGAGCTTGGCTATGTCGCCAAGCACCGGAACGCGCCGTCGATCCGCAAACCTTCCATCACCGCGCACCGCTCCGGCGGACTGCGCGAATCTCACCTCGTCGGGCTCCTTCTCGGACGCCGTTTCGGCGGCAGTCTCTTCACGGATATCTTTTACGGCGTGAACTCGGTGCTGTCTCAGGAGGGGTACCATCCCCTGGTTCTGGATACCTACGCCGATTCTTATACCAAGGCGGCTGAAAAAGAAGCCGAGGGTTTGCAGTACGCTCGCGACAATCGCTTCGCGGGCGTCGTTCTCTGGCATGAGGGCGGCACGGCCAATGTCCCGCTCATTCAGGAAGTGCGCAATGAAATGCCGGTGGTTGCAATCGACCGCCGCGTGGTGGGCGTTGAGCTGGACTTCGTCGGCACCGACAATTACTTAGGCGCTTACGAAGCGACGAAGCATTTGATCGAGCAGGGGCATAAGCGGATCGCGCACCTGACGCGTCTGGAGACGACTGACGCCGCCATCGGCCGCCTGCGCGGTTATCAGCAGGCGATCACCGATGCCGGCCTGGAAGTCGATCCCCGCCATATCCTGCTCGCCTTGGACAGTGGCCGCCGTCTGAACAGCGATTTGATCCGTCAGGTATTTACTTCTCCCAATGCGCCTACCGCGATCTTTCTCCTCGCCGACTTCTGGGCGCCGCCCATCTATGCCGAGCTGCGCCAGCTGGGGCTGCGTGTTCCCGAGGACGTGGCGCTGGTCGGTTTCGATGACGTCGTGCAGCCGGGCCTCGACGGGCTGGAGCTGACATCAATGGCTCAGGACTTCGAGGCAATCGGCGCGACTGCCGGGCATATGATCCTGCGGCGCCTGTCGGACCCGGAAGCGTCGATTGCGACGACTGTTTATCCGGCGACTCTGTCTGTCCGGAAATCCTCAAAAATCGCGCCCAAGCCCGCGCCTGTTCGCCGGGAGCGACGGACCGCCGAGCTTCTCAGCGTCTGATTTTTCGCAAAATCTACGCAACCCGGCAACTCTGCCGGTAAGCCATTCTCCTCTATTCGCCGAAGAAAATAACAAGCGAACGGAGGAGAATTTTTTATGCGCCCTCGGCGTTTTTACGGTTACTATTTTGCGCTCTCTGTCGGCTGCATCGGCGCGTTCTGCGTCTGGGCGCATCTCCCCCACCGGATGACCTCGCGGCGTCATCCGGTGCGGCAGATGCGCACGATCGATACACGCCCGTTTAACCCATCCCCAGACCGTCCCGAACTGCTGTTCACGACACGCTGATTCCGGCTTACTTGACCTCACCGTATGCCCCCTTGCTCGAACATTCTTCACGTTTGGGCGGTCTAGGGGGTATAATGCACGCGTTTCCAAGTAACAATCGAAACGGACGATGTGAGGACGGAAGTATGGCGTCTAACGGCTGGTTCGGGCGAAGGTCTCAGTTTACGCAGGCGCGCGCGTCGCATGGCGCGGCGGCGATTCCGGATGGGGTCGCGACCAAATGCGTGAAATGCGGCGAGATCATCTTCACCTCGGACTTCGAGAAAAATTTAAAAGTCTGCACCCATTGCGGCTTTCACCATAAGCTTTCCGCCGACGAGCGGATTCGTTACACGGTGGACGAAGACAGCTTCGCGCCGCTGCACGAAAACCTGCGATCGGTGGACCCACTGCGCTTTCCCGATTACCAATCGAAATTGGATAAGGGAATCGCGGCGACTGGCATGCATGACGGTATCCGTGTCGGCGTGGCGTCCGTCCAAGGCGTTCCCGTGGTGCTGGCCGTTGCGGATTTCAGCTTCATGGCGGCGTCCATGGGGTCGGTCGCCGGTGAAAAGATCGTGCGCGCTCTGGAAGAAGGCGCCGCGCGCCGCGCTCCGGTCGTGATCTTCACCGCCTCGGGCGGCGCACGAATGCAGGAGGGCCTTCTGTCGCTGATGCAGATGGCGAAGACCTCCGCCGCCGCCGCGCGCCTCGCCGCCGCCAATATCCCCTATGTCGTTGTGATGACCGACGCCACCATGGCCGGTGTCCTGGCGTCCTATGCATCGCTGGGCGACATCACGCTCGCTGAGCCTGGCGCCTTGATCGGCTTCGCCGGAGCGCGCGTTTCCGCGCAGGCGTCCTCGCAAAAGGCGCCCGAAGGATATCAGACCGCCGAGTGGCAGCTGTCCCACGGCCAGATCGATCAGATCGTCGCGCGCAAAGACCTGCCCGACACGCTGGGATCGCTGCTGCAAATGCTCGGCTTCAGTCCCGCCGACGAGCCTGGCGTCGGCGCCATTGTTGGCGCGTCGCCCGCTCCCACGCTTTCGGAAGCGGCTGTCGCCGGCTCAGAGGAGATTGCCGCCATTGGCTAGTTTGAACGTCATCGAATTCGAAAAATCCATCGCGGAGCTGGACGAGAATCTGTCCAAACTGCGCCGTATCGTGATGGATCAGAAGCATCCGCAGAACACGGCGGATCTGCCCGATCAGCTTGCGAACTTAGAACAGCACCGTACGGCGATCATTCGGGCCTGGTTCTCGAACCTCACCGCTTGGGATCAGGTTCTTCTGGCGCGCCATGAGAAGCGCCCATACACGCTGGACTATATCGGGCATATGTTCACGGGCTTCCAGGAGCTGCATGGCGATCGGCTTTACGGCGATGACGGCGCGATTGTCGCCGGCTTCGCAAAACTGGACGACATGCCCATCGCGATTGTCGGCCATCAGAAGGGCCGCGACATCAAGCAGCGCCAGCACCGTAACTTCGGCTACGCCCGTCCGGAAGGCTACCGCAAGGCGGGGCGCATTATGAAGCTCGCCGCGAAGTTCGGCGTTCCGATCGTCACACTGATCGACACTCCCGGCGCGGCGGCCGATGTCTCGGCAGACGAGCGCGGCATCTCTGAAGCGATTGCGCGCAACATGTTCGACATGGCGACCTTGACGACGCCTATCGTCTCCGTGGTGATCGGCGAAGGCGGCAGCGGCGGCGCGCTCGGCATCGCGGTCGCGGACCGAGTCTTGATGCTGGAGCACAGCGTCTACTCCGTCATCGCCCCCGAAGGCTGCGCCGCGATCCTCTGGCGCGACCCGGAAAAGAAGGCCGACGCCGCGAAAGCGCTCAACCTCACGGCGACCCGCGCCAAGGAACTCGGCGTTGTGGACGGCGTGATCGCCGAACCCCTCGGCGGCGCGCATCGCGACTGGGAAGCGGCGGCCGGCAGCCTGAAAGAAGCGCTGATCGAAAACCTCGCGCTGCTGAAAGACCTCACCGGCGACGAACTCGTCGAACGCCGCTACCAGCGCTTCCGCGCGATTGGCCAGTTCACCGAGATTGAACCGATCCACTTAAACGGCCACGCCTCCGGCGACGCGGCTTAATATTTCTAATCGCTGGGTTTCGGCCTCGTTCCTAGTCTTGGATAATAGAGATAGGATGGCCCTTCCACCCCAATTCTGGGGGGCCAGATTTCGGACTGCGGCATTTTCCGGTACCCCAGAATTGGGGCGGAGGAGCCTCTTCTCGGAGTTTCCCAGATTGGGATGGGCGACGAAACCAGTCGACAAAATTATCGAAAGAGAACGCATGGCAAAATACGAGCGCGCCCCTTATACCCACGACCTGTACCCGGGCGCCGCCGACTGGCACGAAGATAGCACGCGCACGAACGTCCTCGAAGGCATTTTTCGAGACCTCTGCCATACGTATGGCTACGGAGAAGTCCGCACTCCCGTGTTTGAGGAGACCGATCTTTTCACGCGCACGATCGGAGAGGGGACCGACATCGTTTCCAAAGAGATGTACACCTTCACCGACCGCGGCGGACGCTCCATGACCCTGCGGCCTGAAGGCACTGCTCCCACCATTCGTGCTTACTTGGATAGCTCTCTGCCGACGCGCGGCGGCGTCGCCAAGATGTTCTATATCGCGTCGATCTTTCGCTATGAGCGGGGGCAAAAAGGGCGGTATCGACAGCACCAGCAGTTCGGCGTCGAGTCGCTGGGTTCGGACGATCCCGCGCTGGACGCCGAGGTCATTCAGATCGCGCTGGCGTTCTTCCGCGCCGTCGGCATCCGTAATCTGACGCTCAAGCTGAACTCCGTCGGCTCCACTGAGTCACGTGCGAATTATCTGACTGCACTCAAAGCTTATGTCGAGCCTTACTTGGCCGACTTCAGCGAAGAAGGCAAGGCGCGCTTCGAGCGTAACCCTCTGCGTATGCTGGACACTAAAAGTAAGCGTGAGTTGGAAATTCTGGCGAACTCGCCCAAGCTCTCTGGATTTTTGCTGTCGGAAGAGCAAGAGCACTTCGAAACTCTGTGCGGCTATCTGGACGCAGTCGGTGAAGTGTACACACTGGACCCGTACCTCGTGCGCGGCTTCGATTACTACACGAAGACGGCCTTCGAGATCCAGTCGCCCGACCTCGGCGCGCAGAACGCCGTGGGCGGCGGCGGGCGCTATAACAAATTGGTCGAAGAGATCGGCGGAAAGCCGACGCCCGGGATTGGCTTTGGCCTTGGGACCGAACGGATTTTGTTAGCTCTCCAAGCCCTCGGCGTGGAAGTGCCTCTGCCGGATGGTCCGACAGCTTTCTTCGTCACGCTTGGCGACGCCGGGCGCACGGCGGCGATCAAGCTGCTGAGCGATCTGCGTAAGGCGGGCATTGCGGCGGATATCGATTATACGGGACGCACGATGAAGACGCAGATGCGCGCCGCGACGCTGGTTAACGCCAAGTACGCCCTGATCCTTGGCGACGACGAGGTGAATACGCAGACTGTCCAGGTCAAGGACCTTGCCGAACGCGTCCAGCGCGCCGTGCCCTATTCCGAATTGATCGCCGCCCTCGGCGGCAAGGCTCAGTAAGAAATGAGCTTTTGGCTTTCCGTCATCGCCCGCTGGATCCATAACGTCGCCCTCAGCCTCTGGCTGGGAGGCGTCATCGCCATCGGCGCTCTCTCGGCGCCGGCGGCGTTTAATATCACACGCCATCATCCGGCGTTCGCGGGTAATCTGGCCCTTCAGAACGACATTGCGGGCGCAATTATTGGGGTGGCGTTTCGCCACTTTAATACTCTCTGCATTGTCTCTGGGATCCTGATGCTGCTGGCAAGCGCGGCTGTATTCCAGCTGAGCCAGGAAACACGCGTTCGTAGGCTGACCGTGATTTCGTTGGTCGTCGTCGTGCTCCTTACGGGCCTCGCGGCGTACTTGCAGTACGGTCTTTTTCCTGTGATCGACGCCGCAAAATTACAGCAGCACTGGCCTCTCTTCGATCGCCTGCATCATCTTTATGTGGCTCTGACGAACGCTCAGTTGCCGCTGCTTCTTATCGTCGCTTGGATCAGCGCCCTTCGGGATACGGTTCGCACTTTACCGGCTTCCGCCATTTCTTCCCACTGACTTGCGGGCTTGCTCTATCCAGACTCATTGTCTGGTGTGCGAAGGGGCGCGCCCTGAAGGAAGAATTAGGGAAACAAATCGTCCTGAAAAAGCCATAATAGAAGTATGGTGTTCTCTTTCCATCGGACTGGATCGTTTGTGGCGGCCGCGCTGTTCTGCGCGGCCGCCCTGTTTTGTTCTGTACGAAGCTCGACAGGCGCGGCGCCGCACTTCCGCACCGCCGCCGAGGCGCGCGCCTGGGGCGAGAAGCAAGAACGTCTTGGGAACTACTCAGACGCTGCCTTGGCCTATGAGATCGAATCCGGGATGCGCAAGCGTCTCGGCGATCCGCAGGGCGCCGAAGTCCAGCGCCATCGGGCGCTGCGCCTGGCCACCGACATTCGTCTGGCGATCCCTGTCTCCCACGCTCCTCCGGTGAACAACCTGGCGAAATGGGAGCCGGAACAAGGCTGCTATCTGGGCGTGCGCGACGATTTCGAGGGCCGGTACTACGGCCGAAGCACCGGAAACGCCGACGATTTCGCGCGGCGCATCGGGCGTCCCGTGGCGATCGCCTTCGATTATGACAGCTACGGCCGTCCGTTCCCCGTAGACTGGGCGCGCCGTGAAGCGAAGCAGGGCCGCGCGATCCAGATTGCCTGGGAGCCGCGCGACCTCGCCTCCGTACGCGACGACGAGTACCTGAACCAATACGCCAAGGACGCCGGTCGCTCCGGCGCCCCGATATTTCTGCGTTTCGGCGGGGAAATGAACGGCAAGTGGACGCCCTGGGGCCGCAATCCCGCCGCGTATCGCCGCGCGTTTCGTCTGGTCCATGCCGTGATGGCGCGCCACGCGCCGAACGTCGCGATGGTCTGGGCGCCCAACGCCGTCCCCATTTCCAACCTCGACCAATACTATCCCGGCGACGACGCCGTCGATTGGATCGGCGTCAGCCTGTACGTCGTCCGTTTCTACGACGACAAGATCAGCGAACCCGCGTGGCGCGATGGCCCTATCGGCTTCATTGAGCCGTTTTACCAGAAGTACGCCGCCCGCAAACCCATCTGCCTGGTGGAGTGCGGCGTCACACGCCGGAGCCGCGTGGAAAGCGCCGACGCCGACGCGTTCGCCGCCGCTCGCTGGCAGGATCTCTTCGACGCTGTGCGTATTCGCTACCCCCGCCTTAAGATGGTCTGCTTCTTCGACCGCAACAACCTCACCGGCGCTGTCGCCGGCCGCCGCCTGAACGACTACGCCCTGCCCGACGGCAGCCAGGCCCTCGCTTCCGTCCGTGACGCCGTCGCTGACCCATACTTCCTCGGGCAAGTCTCCGAACATCCCACCGCCTCACGCGCCTATCTCCCCGTCACCACCAGCTTCCCGCCGGGATACCGAGGCTCTGTTTCCGCCTCCGTGGCGACCTATGCGCTGAGGCCCGCTCTCAGCATCCAGCGCGGCGCGGGCGCCCTGCGCGTCACCCGCCCCTATCGCTTCGCCATGCCGGCGGGCGCAGGGCCGCTGGTGGTCACGGTTCGTGATGAAAAGGGCAAAACGGCGAAGGTGCAGACGGTGTTTGCGCCTTAAGGCAAGCCCCGTCGTTATTCTATGAAGATGGAGTTAAGAAGGTTATGAAACACATCATCCATGAAATTGGACGTCGCCGCTCAAAGCGCGGCGCACGTTGTTGGAACGGTCACCGGGTATTCCTGGCGGTGGTAATCACCGCCGTGACGGTCCTCACGCCGTCTTCCAGCTTCAGCGCACCCTCCGAGGCTCAGTCGGCGCCATCGACTCAGGCGCAAAGCGCGCTCAACGATGCTCTCTTTTTCGCCATCGCGCATAAGAACATAGCTCAGGTCAAGGATCTGCTGGGTAAGGGCGCCAGCGCGAGCGCACGCAACAAGCAGGGGTTTACGCCCATTATCGCCGCCGCCATTGTCGGCAGTCCCATACTGGTGAGTTCGCTCGTGAAAGAAGGAGGCGATGTCAGCGCCAAAGATGCTCACGGACTCACTGCACTGATGTACGCGGCGAGGGTCGGGAGTGTTCCGGCTCTTCAATCACTCCTGGACGAGGGCGCTGACCCGAACAGCGTGGATGAACGCGGCGTGACGGCTCTGATGTTCGCCTCTGATCAGGGTAGTCCTCAAGTCATCGCGGCGCTGCTTGCCAAAGGGGCCGATCCGCGCGCCAGAGACGTGTCCGGTGGTGAGGCTCTCTCGCTTGCGGCCGATCAAGGAAACACCGCCGCCCTGCGGTTGCTTCTGGCGAAGGGGACTGAGATCAACGCTCAAGATGGGGATGGACAGACCGCGCTTCTGATTGCCGCATCTCGAGGTTATGTCGCTTCGACCAAGGCGCTTCTGGAGAAGGGCGCCGATCTTGAAATCACCAATGAGGCCGGCTGGACACCGCTCATGGCGTCGGCTTATCACGGGAAAGCGGAGACTATTCGGCTTCTGCTCGCGAAGGGGGCGAAAGTAAATGTGGCGGGTAAGGGTGGGGTGACGGCCTTGATGGCGGCGGCGCATATGGGCAGCGCGCTGGTCGTTCGGATCCTCCTGGCGGCGGGCGCAGATCGGAAGGCTAAGAATCAACTCGGTGAAACGGCCCTGATCGCGGCGCAGCAGGCAGGACATGCGGATGTCGTCGCGCTGCTGAGAAAGGCTCGAAAGCCCTAGCAGAGCGCATCCGTAATTTGCTGGCGCAACTCGGGAGGGATGACCAATGCAGTGGCCGTGGAAGAAGCACAAGCCTAGGCCTGAACCCGTGATTGTGGATACGCCTTTTGGACAATTCGAGAAAAGGGATGACCGGGAGTGGGAAGGTTATGTCGATTATGCGGAGAATGACATTCAAGTCTTCGTGAATGACGTTGGCGGGGCGCCCGATCCGGTGTTTTTGGCTCGTCTGGCTTTCATTTTAGAGAATATCACATTGCTCGAAAAGAATGCTCGCGAGTATGTGACCATCCTCACCGACCAGTATGAATTCTCCGCGATCCAATCCGCTTCCGACGGTAATGATTTCACACTTGCCTTCAGTTACGATGAAGAAGGGTGGGGAGAGTCGGTGTTTGTGGATTTTAAAGGGCTTGAAGTGGTCATTTGGGGACGTGTAGATTGAGAAGAACTTGGAGCGAGGCGCAAAAAATCCCGACGACCTTTGATGTCGCCGGGATTTTTATATCCGAGAAGTGAAGCGCTTACGCCTTAGCCTTCGGTCCCTTTTTGCCTAGTTCTGTCTCTACGGCCGCCACCACGTCATCCGAAAGCGGGTCGTGGCCGGCGGGGAAGCGGTTGATGACCTGGCCGTCGCGGCCGATCAGGAACTTGGCGAAGTTCCATTCGACGTCGCCGCCGAACTTCGGGTTCGTGTCCTTGCTCGTGAGATACTTGTAGAGCGGCGCCTGGTCGTCGCCCTTCACCGAGATCTTGCTGAACAAGTCGAAGGTCGTCTTATATTTGCCGGTGCAGAACTCTTTGATCTCCGAGTTCGCGCCCGGCTCCTGCGAGCCGAAGTTGTTGGCGGGGAAGGCGAGGATGCGCAGGCCTTTGTCTTTGTACTTCTCGTACAGCGTCTCCAGGCTCGCGTACTGGGGCGTGTTGCCGCAGAGCGACGCGGTGTTGACGATCAGGACGACGTCGCCGCGATAGTTGGTCAGCGGTACGTCCTGGGCGCTAATGTCCTTGACGGTGTAGGCAAGCGGTCCGGAGTACTTAGGCTTCGCGGAAGCGGGGACCGTCGCCACTAAGGCGGACACGGCCAGGGCCGCGACGATCGGGAATGTCGTTTTCATCAACTTTCTCCTCGTTCTCTTTCTTGATCGGAAATCGTTCTATTCATCGGATCGTTCGCGATGGTCGGCTATTAGTAATATGGTCGGTTATTCGCAATGGGGAGCGCTGGCCAGAGCGGCGGACTCGCGCTCGGAGCCTCCGCCGAAACCCACAAACTGCTTCTTCCAAAGGTTCTGATACAACCCTGGAACCTGAGAAAGCGACTGATGGTTCCCGTCCTGCACGATCTTTCCATGCTCGAACACCAGAATACGGTCGGCGGAAACGACGGTGGAGAGACGATGCGCGATGATAAAGCATGTTTTGTCGGCGAACACCGTGTCCAGCGCCTCCAAAATTAGGGCTTCGCTTTCCGAATCGAGCGCGGAGGTCGGCTCATCGAGGATCAAGATGGCGGCGTCTCGGATTAATAACCGAGCGATATTCAGACGCTGCTTTTGACCGCCCGAAAGCGTCACCCCGCGCTCGCCGATGGATGTTTCATAACCGCCCGGCAGGCGCATGATGAAATCATGCGCGTTC
>NZ_JBDSQY010000100.1:0-6591 GCF_039929585.1 Capsulimonas sp. | reverse complement strand
GTGACCGGGCCGAATGTCTCATGCTTCCAGGTCACCGGCTCATCCTGGTTATTGACCGAAATCAGGCCACCGATGCTGTCGTAGATCGAAACGGCATGCGTCTTGCCGTCCACAGAGTTCACATCCCACGTCAGGTACGTAAGCGGACGGCTCAGCGCCTCGAAGTCACTGGGCAGGAATGCCGTGGTGAAGGTCAGACTAACATGAATATTCCCATTCGCGAATTGGTAGATCGAGCGGGTCGGCAGCACCTGCACGCTCGTTTGGGGAAGCGCAGCGACGCTGGCAGGCGTCGCGCCTATCAGGCGATACGCTTTGCCATCAACGCGAATAAGGCTGACGAGCGGCTGATCCCGGCCTGTCCAGTGCTGCGTCGTCTTATCATTCAAATGGTCCGCCTTGGACCAGATACTAAAAAACGGATTGTTCGCCACAAGCGGCGTGGCCGGCGGACGCAGAGCGGAAGTGGCGGCGGCGGCGGGCGTAGTGAGCGTCAGTGCTCCAATCGTCTTGTCGACGACCGGGGATTTGCTGAGCGAAAGGGCGCCGGCCGCGATGACGGCGACCGCAACCGCTCCGATCCCTACAGCTTTCTTCGACACAGTTGTCATTCTATGATCCTTTGTATTCCCAAAAGGCGAACACGATGCAGCGAGGTCAGAGAATAGCGGCAATAATAGCAATGAGGGCTAAAGGCGCTATGTCCGGGGACAGCGATCTGGAATTTGCTGCCTAAACGTACAATATTATAAAATCATTCTTATGAATTGTCAAGCATGGATTGCACAAAACCACAGCGATTGTCCAAAATTGACGATCACTGGAACCAAAGTTAGTCGAAGACGACAGCGAGCTCCATCCAATAGGATGGAGCTCGCTGTCGACGTTTCTCTGTCGAGATTGAGAACCGAGCGGCTGTATTACCAGCCAACGCGGAAGATAATCCCCTTGGGATTTGTCGGCGTCAGATACGCCGCCTGATTGTTCACGTCATCATAGGGGAAGCCATAGGCCAGACCACTGATCGCGTGAACATGCCAGAACTTGGCGTAGTAGTTCGCCGGAGCTGCCTGATAGTACGACGCCACGTTGCCCCACGTGGACTGCGGGTTCGTGTAGACGTGGCGGTTGAGCGCCGCACATGTCGCCGGGTCCGCCGCGCCGCCAACCCCCAGCAAGATATCCTGCGTGGAGACACTGCTGTACGAAGCGAAGTAGTTGCCGTTGGGCTGCCCCGCCGCGAACGATCCGTGGTTCGGAGCGACGATGCGATAGGGCGCCTGCACCGTTCCGAGGCTCTTGAACTCGTTGGGAACCTCGTTCTGGTACTCGCTGAAGATCCCAGAACGGGTCTCCGATTCGAGCTCGCCGACCGTCTGGTCGAAGTCGCCAGCCATGTTGACCACGCGGTGCTGGACTGGGAATCCGAACATGTCCACGCGAGTGACGTTGCCGTGATATCCATACTGGTCGAGCGTAAACTCCGTGAAGTCGAAGTAAACGTTGGCGTTCGGATCGGCCGAGTTATTGATGTCCGGACCGGCGAACCCATTGTCGAAGGTCTTGATGTAGCACGGGGAGCCGACGCTAAGGAACATACGCGCCGCAGTAATTTTGGGCAGGTTGACCCACTGCTGCTGGCTGACCGTGTGGTAGATATTGGCGTAGTTGACGCCGCCCTTCACCAGATGTCCCGACGCATCGTTGAGCGCCAGAGAGATCGGCTGAAGGTTGCCGTTGAGATCCAGATAGGACCACTTGTTGCCGTTGGCCGGATTTTGTCCGATGATGCCCCAGTAGACCTGGGTGTCGGGATAGACGCCATTGGTGCCGTTCATCACTCGGAGGGAAACCGAACCAGTACCGACAGGCGTGGGAATGGACGACACCGGCACCGAGTAGATCGAGTTCGCGCCGCCGCCGCCGCCGATTGCAACATCGCCCCGCTCCATGCCGAATTCCTGCCAGGAGTTTCCATTGTCGGGATACTGCTGAAGGTTGACGTTGTTCGCCGCGTTGCCGCCGGGGATGTCCCACGTCATGCCGTCGTGCTTCCAGTAGAACTTGAACTTACCGTTCGTTTTCGGGACGATGCGGACCTTCTGATCGCCGACATTGTTGACGTTGTAGTCCCAGAGCTGCGTGTTGGCCGCCGCCGCGACGGAGCTGTTCACGACACTGATCGTACGGGTCGGCGCATTGAGGCTGAACAGCCCGTAGAAGCCGTCGCCTTCACTGGTGAAATTCCACTTAAACCAGGGGTTGTTCTCCTGGGTGTACTGGATGATCGGACTGCCGTTCGTGCTGCCCGCGCCCTGGACACAGACGTACTTGCCGGTCGAGGCGCGCAGGTAGTAGCTGCCCCACGGCTGAAGTCGAAAGCGCTGGGCCGCGCTGTTCGTATTGGAGTACTGCTGGATCTTGGCATTGTCCGCCGTGCTGGAGCCGGAGACATCCATGAGCAGACCGCTGCGGACATTCTTGATGTTGTACCAGCCGTTGCCCGCATCGACTAAATCCCACTGCTGACTTGTATCGCTATTGTAATCCCAGGCCCAGAGCTGCGCGCCGCTGGTGAGGGAGTTGTTGGCGACGGAGACGGCTTTACCGCTCACCCACGAAATCAATTTGAAGTGATTGCCGCCCTCGGTAGGCAGCAGCGCCCAGCGCTGGTTCGGTCCATTGTAATCGTAAGTCCACTGGTTGGTCACGGCGCCATTGGCCGTGCTGCCGCCGATCAGATCCAGACACTTGCCGCTGTTCTGATTGACGATCATAAAGTAGGGCTGATTGCCCGGCGCCTGCGCCTGGCTTTTCGGCGCCCCGATCGTGAAAAGACCCACGATCGTCAAGGCTGTCTTCGCGAAGAGGTTGAGTTTCATCGTTGCCTTTCGTCCTTTGCGTGTTTGAGTGAGGAATACAGAAGAGACGGCGCTAACGCCCCTTCTGAGATAGGTCGAATGTTGTGGGCGCTGTTAGGGAATTCGCTCCATGCCGAACTCCTGCCAGGAATTACCGTTGTCGGGGTATTGCTGGAGATTGACATTGTTGCCGGTCGCGCCGCCGGGAATGTCCCAGGTCATGCCGTCGTGCTTCCAGTAGAACTTGAACTTGCCGTTGGTCTTGGGAACGATGCGAAGCTTCTGGTCGCCGGCGTTGCTGGGGTTGTAATCCCACAAATGCGTGTTGTATCCGGCGGCGTAGGAGCCGTCTTTCACGCAAAGCACGCGGCCCGGAGCATTGAGACTAAACAGGCCGTAAAAGCCATCGCCTTCGCTGGTGAATGTCCACTTGAACCAGGAGTTATTCTGACCGTCATACTGGATGATCGGGCTGCCGTTCGCGCTGCCAGCGCCCTGAACGCAGATGTAGCGTCCGCTGGCCGCGCGGATGTAGTAGCTGCCCCATGGCTGCAAGCGCCAGCGCTGGGCGCCGCTGTTGGTGTTGGCGTACTGCTGGACCTTCGCGTTGTCCGCCGTGCTGCCGCCGTCGACATCCATCAGCAGTCCGCTGCGGACATTCTTGATGTTGTACCAGCCGTTGCCGACATCGACTAAGTCCCATTGCTGGCTTGGGTCGTTGTTGTAATCCCAGGCCCAGAGCTGCGCGCTGTTGGAGGTGGAGTTATTGGCGACGGAGACGGCTTTGCCGCTGACCCACGAGATCAGTTTGAAGTGCGCGCCGTCGGCGGTCGGCTGCAGCGCCCATCGCTGGTTGGGTCCGTTGTAGTCGTAGGACCACTGGTTGGTGTTCGCGCCATTGGCCGTATTGCCCGCGATCAAATCCAAAGCCTTGCCGCTGCCTTGATTGACGATCATGAAGTACGCCTGCGTGTTGGTGGTCCCCTGCCGCTGCTTCACGACGCTGTCGATGGCGCTGACGAGCGAGTTCGCGCCGCTGGCGTCCTGACCCAGCTCCCAGATCATGATCCCACCCGCACTGCGGTCGAACACGAGGTTGGTTTTCGCCTTGATCGTTGCGATGCCGTTGTATCCCTGTCCGTTCCAGACATCGGCGTTCGGATCGGCGCCCATGCTCAGCAACTGCGCGAAGGTGTAAGAGCCGGGATGGCTGTAGAAGGGAACGCCCAGGTTGGTCTTGGCCGTCGGCAGTCCGCGCCCGCTCCAGTAATCCAGCGCGGAAACTGCCGATGCATACGTGGAGTGATCGAAGTTGTTGTTGTCATAATCCATGACATTGAGCCAATCGACGCTACCGAAGATGCTGCTGGGAATCGGGTCCGCCGCGCCGCCGAAGACCACGGCGGACGACAGCGATTTGCCCTGCCCATGCAGCGCGCTCGCAAGCTGATTCATCAGCGTTCCGTAAAGCCCGGAAGTGGCGCTGGTGGGATGCTCCCAGTCAATGTCCACGCCGTCCAGCCCGTATTGGTTGGTGAAGTTGACGACGTTGTTGACGAAGTTCTGCCGCGATGTGGCGTTGCCGGAGAGGTTGACAAAGGGGCTGGGATCGCCGTTCATCCAGCCGCCGACGGAGATCATGACCTTGACCCCATTGGCGTGAGCGGAGGAAACGATGCTTTGCAGCTTGGCGGGGTTGTCGATTGCCTGGACGCTGCCGTCGGAGTTGGGCAGCAGAAAGGCGTAGTTGATGTGCGTGATTTTGCTGTACTGGATGTCGGCCGCCGCACCGGACCAGGAAGTGGCGTAACCAACAACTTTGACGGCGGCTTGTACGCCTGGCGCCCCGATCGTGCTCCAAGTGAGGACCAGCAGGGCCGCGCGTAAGAAGTGTTTGAGTGTCATCTTTGTCCCTCTCTCAATCGCTGTTATCTTTTGCGTTCATCGCAATCTATCACAGAACCGAAATCCGAACAGTCTCCGCGCAATCCACATCGTATACGCTTCCGTCGAGCCATTTTTGGATAGGCTTACGAATACGCAAAGCGATGCTTCGCCTAACTCCACGGCATAGAGAAATCATAGACTGCAATAATATCTAAAAGTGCATATTCATATACGCCTGTAATTATTGCCGTCGATCCCCATTATAGGACCAACTCAGGATATTGTCAAGCGCAAATAGAACAAACTTTTGGCGCCAAATTCTGACAATGCCAGGCAGGCGGAGAGAACCAGAAGGCGATAGGGCGTTTTGTCCCTGAAATGTTAAAAAACCGAGGAGCGCGGACATTGTGCATCGGTCCGCGCTCCCCTCAGTGCTGATTGCGCTGGAATCTCGGCTAAGGCGTTCGTTCCAGCGAGAACTCCTGCCACGGGAATCCGTTGTCCGGATACTGCTGAAGCGGGACGTTATTAGCGGTGTTGCCGCCAGGCATATCCCAGCTCATCCCATCATGTTTGAAGTAGAATTTGAACTTGCCGCTTGTTTTCGGCAAGATCCGGACCTTCTGATCGCCGACGTTGTTGA
The DNA here is from genome assembly GCF_039929585.1 of Capsulimonas sp. Taxonomy (NCBI): domain Bacteria; kingdom Bacillati; phylum Armatimonadota; class Armatimonadia; order Capsulimonadales; family Capsulimonadaceae; genus Capsulimonas; species Capsulimonas sp. The sequence goes on along the minus strand of NZ_JBDSQY010000100.1, from coordinate 1,200 downwards.
CGTTGTAGTCCCAGAGCTGCGTGTTGGCCGCCGCCGCGACGGAGCCGTTCACAACACTGATCGTACGGGTCGGCGCGTTGAGGCTGAACAGGCCATAGAATCCATCGCCCTCGCTGGTGAATGTCCACTTGAACCAGGGATTGTTTTGGCCGTCGTACTGGATAATGGGGCTGCCGTTCGTGCTGCCGGCGCCCTGGACGCAGATGTACCGTCCGCCGGCGGCGCGGATATTGTAGCTGCCCCACGGTTGCAAACGCCACCGCTGAGCGCCGCTGTTGGTGTTGGCGTACTGCTGGATCTTAGCGTTGTCGGCCGTACTGGAGCCGGAGACATCCATGAGCAGTCCGCTGCGGACATTCTTGATGTTGTACCAGCCGTTTCCGACATCCACGAGATCCCACTGCTGACTCGGGTCGCTGTTATAGTCCCACGCCCAAAGCTGGGCGCTGTTCGCCGTCGAATCCCCGGAAACGGAGACGGCTTTGCCGGAGACCCAGGAAATCAATTTGAAGTGATCGCCGTTCTCCGTAGGCTGCAGCGCCCAGCGCTGATTCTGACCATTGTAATCGTAGGTCCATTGATTGGTCACGGCGCCGTTGGCCGTACTGCCGCCAATCAGATCCAGACACTTGCCGCTGGTCTGATTGACGATCATAAAGTACGCTTCCGACGACGGGAACGGGATCGGGTCCGAGGCAACGCCGTTGGTCACCGCTTGCAGCGAATAGCTGCCAGCCGGCATTCCCGGAGGTGTGGTGAAGCGGGCGCTCTGGATCGCGCCGCCCTTCGCGACGCCCGTGGTGTTCCAGCGGGTTGTCCGCCCATAATACACGCTGCCGTTCGACGCCGTGAAGCGCATGATGGGATAATTGGTCGCCTCCTGCGCGTCGTCGCCGTACTCCGAGCCTTCCGAGATGCCCATCAGCAGCATCCCACTGACTTGATACGAGCCATCGAAGTTATGCGCCACGTTGGTGATGGTCGGCTTCGCCGCCGCGATCGGGCCGCCTGAAGGGCGATATGTATAGAGGCGGTTGCCGCCGTTCGAGAACAATACGCTGCCGTCGGGCAGGTCCAGCAGCCGCGTGTTATACGGAGCGCCCCCGTCCGTCTGACCCGTCGGACCCGAGATCAGCGTGAACGCATTGGTATTGGGATCGTACTCCGCGAAGCTCGTGGGAGCGTTCAGCGTCCCCACCG
>NZ_JBDSQY010000099.1:0-9090 GCF_039929585.1 Capsulimonas sp. | reverse complement strand
GGTTCCCCAGGATGGGGCGGAGGGGCCGAAACCTAGCATAATCCAAACGGGCGCCGGGAGCTTTTAAGCTCCCGGCGCCCGTTTTCAATGGGAAACGTCAATCGGTAAAGTGCTTTCGCGTATGACTAAATGTGTAGGGATTTCGATGCGGGTGTGGGGGAGTGCGGGATCGGCAACGCGACGTAGAAACTGCTTCGCGGCCGACTTGCCGATTTCTTCGAAAGATTGTGCGACTGTCGTGAGGCCAAGACCATCGGGGAGTGCTCGGATGATATTGTCGAAGCCGATCACGGAAACGTCGCCGGGAATGCTGAGACCAAGCGCCTCCAGGCGTTCGGACAGCCTCATGGCCTCAACGTCGTTTACGCAGAGAACAGCCGTCGGGCGCTCCTCGGGCGGGAGACGGAAGATCGTGTCCGAGACGAACCAATCGTGCGAATCCGAAGGCGCGGCGGTCAGCACAATTTCTTGGGCGTTCAAACCGAATGCGCCGTGCATCGCCGTAAGATACCCTTGAAGACGGTCCTGAACGGGATTGATCGCTTCCGTTCTTGTAAGGTACGCAATCCGCCGATGCCCCTGCTCGATCAGATAGTTCGTCGCTTCGAACATCGCCTTGCGGTTCTGAGATCCTACGAAGTCCGCGTCAACGCCGGCGACCATCCGGTCGATCAGCACCGTCGGCATCCGCTGGGCTACTTCCTGGATGAGTTCGCTGTTGTCGTGATAGGCGTAAGCGTAGAAGATCATTCCCGCGAAAGCGCTGTCCAGGGCATAGCGCAGATGCATGGCTTCTCGTTCGGCGGTTTGCCGCTCGGGACCATCCGAGCCGCCCAGATCGAGAAGGACGCAGTGATAACCCGCTTGACCGAGCGCCTGGTTTAGTCCCCAGAAGATGCGCTGCTGCGCGGAGCCGCTCGCCCCGCCGGCGCCGCGCCACATGCTGAGCGCGACAAGACGAGACTCGGCAAGCGAAGGCGCGACATTCTTGGGAACTTCGGCTTCGCGCGCTGGCGCTCCCTGAACGATAGGCCGGCAATGGGCTTGCCGGATCAATAGACCTTCCTGAACCAGATGGACGATTGCGGTGCGCACCAGATTCCGATGCACTCCGAAATCTTGCGTCAACTCCCGTTCGGAAGGAAGGCGGCGGAGTTCCGATCACGCAAGCATCGCGTCAATGGGAACGCCCTTTCCGTTGTTCGTCACGTAAAACGGCCGGCCCTCGGTGACATAGCTCGTGTCGGCGGGGATGCCGAGGGCTTTGTAGATCGTGGCGTGGACATCTTCCAAGCGCACGGGTTTTTCGATGGGGATCATCGGATGCTCGTCGGCCGTCTTGCCGTAGGCGAAGCCCTTCTTGAAACCGCCGCCGAAGAACAGCATGCAGTTGCCGCTGCTGAAGTGGCCGTGGAAGCCGTACATCTTCTCGTTTTCGATGATCAGATCATTGCCGGTGGCGCGTTCCGCGAAGCCGAACGCCTCGGTTCCGGCCGAGGGCTGGTTGGCGATGGTGCGGCCAAACTCCGTCATTACAACAATCAGCGTACGGTCGAGCATGCCGCGCTCGTCGAGATCGCGGACGAGCTGGGCGATCGGGCGGTCGATCTGCTTCTTCATCGCCACCATGCGGCTCTGTCCGTCGGCGTGCATGTCAAATCCGCCAAAGGCTTCGTACTGATATTCGACCTGGACGAAACGCGCGCCCTTCTCCACTAATCGCCGCGCAAGCAGGCACCCGAAGCCGAAGCGATGGCCGACGTCATAGGCTTTGATCGTTTCAGGCTTCTCGTCCTGCATGAAGGCGAAGGCGCGCTTCACCGGCGAGTCCATCATCGCGCGGGCGTCCTCCATCACCTTCATATAGTCTTTGGCGGGATGCGCGGTCTTGAGCGCTTCGGACGATAATCCAGTGACGGCTTCGAGATAGTGCTGGCGGCGGTCCAGACGCGTCAGGTCCATCCCCGCGACGGCGTTCAGGGTGGGAAGCCCCTGCGCGGGACTGGGGATCATGAATGGCGCGTGCTTGACGCCGTAAAACCCCGGCCCGGTGAACTCGTTGATGAACAGCATCTCCTCGTTGCTGGTGTTGATGTCCCGGCCGATGTCGATGTAGGCGGGCACGTTCGCATCGCGGCGTCCCAGCGTCCGGCTGACCACGGCGCCCATGCTCGGCGCGGCGACGCCGGCAGGGAAGAGATACCCCGTCATGGCGTAGTACTGAGCCTTGAGGTGGATCGCGCCGAACTTGGTGTCGCTGGTCATGCTGCGCAGGATCGTCCCCTTGTCCATCACCGAGCCGATGTTCTCCAGGCCCGCGCCAAGCCGAATGCCGTCCGCCTTGGTAGGAATAGATTCACAGGTCCCAAGGATCTGCGAGCCCTTCATGCCCGGGGTATACGGCGTGTATTTTTTCGGGTCCCAGGTGTCGGTTTGCGCGATGCCCCCGGGGAGCCAGATCACGATCACCGAGTCTGCCGTCGCCTTGGGCTTGGCCGCGGCAGGCGCGGCGGCTCCGGCAATACGAGGGACCACCAACCCGGCGGTCCCAACAAGCCCCATTTGCAGCAGCTGTCGCCGTGTTAGTTTTTGAATATCGAAGTTCGTCATCATCAAGTGCCTTTAGTGAACGTCTCATGTTACACAATGGGTAGCTGGCGGTTAAAACCGCGCCTTCAAGAGCGCGGAAGTCCGCCTGCGCGGACTGCATGATCCTAATCTATACCGTCTTAAATACCGTTCTACTTTCATGCTGCCATGTAGGATTATGTAACCCACGCAGGTGGGTTTCCGCGCTCTTGAAGGCGCGGTTTTAACCGCCAGCCGTACGGCGCATAACCTTTAGTGAATATATTGAAATTCGGGCGACGACGTGAGCGCCCAGACCATATCGACAATCGCTGCGTGCGGCTTGGCCTCGGGAATGACGCCGCTCCGATTGAAGTAGACGCGCCCGCCGACCTGGTCAAAGGACATGCCGCCCACGGGGGCCGTCACTGATAAGCCGACACTTGCGGCCGGAATGTCCAGTCGGACCCACTGCCCCGCCGGCGGCAGGGCGCCCATTGGGAAGCGAGCCGCCGTGCCGGATGCGCCGAAATCGATCAGGTTCTCGCCCCAGTACGCCCGGTGCTCCCAGTTTCCATCGTTCCATTGCAGCATCAGCTCGCGCGGCGGCTTGGCGGGATCGATGTAAACATACGTGAAGAGCTTGTCGCCCCGCTCCACGCGCAGCGGCGTGGCGGCGCCCTCGAAGTGCTGCTCGCGATGCTCCTCGGCGACCGGCGCGGAGTGCGACGGCTTGCCTAAGAACATCTTCTCCGGCGCGGATGTCCAGGGATCCGCGTTCGCTCCAGCGGGGGGCATGCTGTCGAACCAGATATTCTCGGTCACGGGCTTGGGTGCTTCGGGCAGCGATGCGGACTCGCCGCGCAGGAACTTCTTGGCGGCGCCCAGCTCAGGGTTCGTCGGCGGACGGCTGAACGCCGACCAGTAGGCGTGGTTTGCAACCCGCGCGGGGTCGCGCTCCAGAGACATGGCCCGCGCGAAAGCGCCGCCGCTCACCCGGCTGCTGTATTCCTCGCCGTTCAATAATTCCAGCGCCTGCACCACCGCAACATCGTCGGAGCGCGATGTAGAGACTTCGTTGCGCGACGAGGGCCGTCCCAAGGCGCGGGTCAGCGCCGAGGAATCTTCTTCATACGCCGCACGCGTCGCCGTCCCGTTTCCCATCATGACATTGATGCTGTCCATCAATTGCTCTTCCGTCATGCGGCGCAGCGCAGGTGAGCGGACATAGCGCGGCTTGTCTGGCGACGACGCGCTGTAGGTGTCGGCCACCTTCGGATCGTAGCGCAATTGATACGTACGGCTCGTCAGGATCAGCCGAATGGTGTGCTTCAGATCGTAGCCGTGCCGCATAAAGTCATCGGCCAGCCACTTGAGCAGCTCGGGATGACTCGGCGCATTGCCTTCCACACGGAAATCATCGGCCGGCTCGACGATCCCCAATCCTAAATAACGCTTCCAAAGTCGATTGGTAATGCACTTCGCGAAGCGCGGATTTTCGGGGTCAACGACCAGGCGCGAAACCTGCTTGAGCCGATTATCTAAGTCCGATGGAATATGCGCCGCCACGTTTCGGGCTGCGGGCTGATTGAAGAGGAAAGCCGGCGGCACGAAATCGCCCTCATGCACCTCGCATCGGATTACTTCGACGTCCTTCGGCGCAAAATACGATGCATAGCCCATAAACTTGCGCTGGGTCCACTCGGGATTCAGGAAGTGGTTATGACAGCTGGCGCATTTGACGCCCGTCCCCAAAAACACCTGAGCGACATACGCGGCGCTCTGCGTGGTTTCGACATGATCGTCATTGCGGATCCAGCCCTTGGTCATCATCGCCGTGGGCGTCTGGGTCGTCGGGTCGATCAGCTCGGCGGCCATCTCGTCATAGGGCCGGTTTGCCTTTAAGTTGACGGTGAGCCACTGACGCAAGTTCGGCCGCGTTCCCGTGCCTCCCTGGTGCGCGCCGTTGGACGCCAGCGCATCCTCCCACCAGGGCAGCCAGGCTGCGGCGTAATCGTCATCGCGCGCCAGCAGCGTGTCCACCAGCCGCACGCGTTTGTCCAAAGTCTTGTCGGCGATAAAGGCGCTCGCCTCCGACTCGGTCGGTATCTTGCCCACGACATCCAGATAGACTCGGCGGACAAACGTAGCGTCGTCGCAAACGGCCGGCGTCGGAAACTTCATCTCACTCCATTTGGCCGCGACGAAGTTGTCGATCGGATTGAATGTCGTCGTCGACACCGTCGGCACGCGCGGCGCGGCGGGAAGCCGCGCGACGTGCTTGGCGCGGATCTGCGCCAGGGTCAGGTCCGTTTCATCCTCCAGCGGCGCGGAAGGGTTAATCACTCCCTCGTCCACGACGGCGGTCTTCCCAGCTTTGCCGGCGCTGTCATCCTGCGCGCCCGCCGCGATCCACTCACGGATCAAATGGATCTCATCCACGGACAGTGCGCCGTTACCGATCGGCATCCGAGGCTGCTTGATCCCGCGCACATACTGCACCAATGGGCTCTGATCCGGCTTGCCAGCAATCACGGACGGACCATGCTCGCCGCCCTTCAGCAGCGCCTTCACGGACAGCACGCTCAGACCGGCCGACGGCGATGACGCGCCATGGCACGACACGCAGCGCAGTCCGAGCAGCGGCTTGATCTGCTTCTTGTAGCTGACCGTCTTGGCCTCCACTGGGTCCAGCGGCCGAATCGGGATCGGAGGCGGCGGCGGCGGCGCGGCGGTCGCCGCCCAGGCGATCAGCGACATCAGACCGACAGTCGCAAGGCCGACGGCTTTGAGACGGCGCGGCGAGAGTTTAGTTGTTTTCGAATGGTTCATATGCATCACGAACAAATCCACAATTCAAATATTAAGCAAGTTTCCGCAGCAGCGTAATCCGACCGATGGGCACCCATTCCGCTACAAGGATATCACCGTTGTGCAGATAGATCGCCGTATGCGGATGAATAAACTTGCCCGGAATAAACGCCGAGCGCGGGGCGTCGCGCAGGTTCGATGGGTAACCGTCGCCCAGGTGCGTGATGACCTTGTTGTCGCGGTCGACAATGGTGACGACGCTGTCCAGATCGGGGACGAGCATCTCATCGCCGCGCGTCTTGAAGTGACACGGCTGGCGCATGCCTTCCGTCACGAATTTCTGATGCTTGCCTTCCAATGAGAAGTACTGCATCCGGTGGTTCGCGCGGTCCGCGACGACCAGCGACGGATCACCCGAGCGCGCATCCAGCCAGAGACCGTGGGGCTGATGAAGCTTGCCAGGATCGGTCCCGATCCCGCCAAAGGTGCGAATGTACTGCGCCTTGGCGTCGTATTGATGGACCCAGTTCGATCCGTACCCATCGGCGACATAAAAACCGCCGTCTGGATGGAACGCGATGTTGGTGGGCGTGAACGCGCTGCCGTCCTTATAAACGCCGGCTTCGACGGGAACGCCCTTCTGCCAGACGACTTCCCCGTTCAGCTTGGTCTTTGTGACCGTCTTATGCGCTGTATCGCAATGGTAGAGAAAATCCTGCCCGCCTTCTTTGCGAACATCCAGCCCGTGCCCGCCGCTGCGGAACTGCGAGCCCCATGACGTCAAGAACTTGCCATGCTTGTCAAAAACCACAATAGCGTCGCCGCTCGGCGAATCGGGGTGGACGGTGTGCGAAACATAGATCCGCCCCGCGCTGTCCTGCGCCAATCCCTGCGTGTCGCCCCACTTGAGATTGTCCGGCGGCGTCAGCCAATCGGGAACCCATTCATAACGGTGGGAGCCTTCGCCCAAAATAATTTGTGGCGCCTGACCGGTCTGCGCGGCCTCGGCGGCGAAGGCGTGGCCGGCGGCGGAGAAGCCGAACGCGGCGACAATGGTTCTGGCCAGAAGCTGCCGGCGTGTGTATTCCGCAGGCGTTTGCTGCTCCGACGGCGAGGAGATCATTTTCAATCCCATAATCCTTTGAGGCGCGCATGGAACAATGGGGCGCGCCAGCGTAGTAAGTTGATTGCGTCTAGTTTATCACGTGGGAGACGGTCTGTCCAGAGAGAAATATCACTCGTTTTGTTATCAAAATTCACTCACCCGACCATTCTGGGGCATCGTCGAGGGTTTCCATCGCAGGCAGTTCTCGCGAGGCCGAGTGTCAGGTATAATAACGCCATGACTGATCCAAAGATTTATCGCGAGATGGGCTTAAACGATGGCGAGTACGCCGAGATCGTGAAAACGCTGGGGCGCGACCCGAACATTGTCGAGATCGGCATGTATGCCGTCATGTGGTCCGAGCACTGCGGATATAAGTATTCGCGGCCCGTCCTGCGCCTGTTCAAGAAGTATCAGGAAGCCATGGACACGGGCGCCGTCGAGAACGCCGGCGTGATCGATATTGGCGATAATATCGGCATCGTTATGAAGATGGAATCGCATAATCATCCGAGCGCGGTGGAGCCGTTCCAGGGCGCGGCGACGGGTGTCGGCGGCATTCTGCGCGACATCTTCACCATGGGCGCGCGGCCGATCGCGAACTTGAACTCCCTGCGCTTTGGGCCGCTCGACGCCGACGCCCGCACGCGCTATCTGTTTGAGCATGTGGTCGGCGGCATCTCGCACTACGGCAACTGCGTTGGCGTCCCCACGGTCGGCGGCGAGATTTATTTCCATCCGAGCTACACGGGCAACCCATTGGTCAACGCTATGTCGGCGGGCATCGTCCCGCTGGACAAGATCGCGTCGGCGGCCGGCGCAGGCGTCGGCAACCCCGTCATGTTCATGGGATCGGCAACGGGACGTGACGGTATTCATGGCGCGACCTTCGCCTCCGTGGAGTTGGGTCCGGACAGCGAGAGCAAGCGCCCGAACGTCCAGATGGGCGATCCGTTCCAGGAAAAGCTGCTGATTGAAGCGACGCTCGAAGCGCTGGCGACGGGCTTTATTGTCGGCATCCAGGACATGGGCGCGGCGGGTCTTACTTGTTCCACCACCGAGATGTCCGCGAAGGCGGGCCTCGGCATGACGATTGATGTCCGTAAGGTCCCGCTGCGCGAAGCGACCATGACGCCGTATGAGATCATGCTTTCGGAATCGCAGGAGCGCATGCTGGCCGTCATCGAGAAGGGCCATGAGGACGAAGTCGCGGCCATCTTCCATAAGTGGGGATTAAATGCCGTTGTGGTCGGCGAAGTCACCGACACCGGCCGCGTCGTCATTCTGGACAATGGCGTGGTGGCTGCCGATGTGCCGTCCAAATCGCTCACCGACGACTGCCCAACCTATACGCTCGCCGCGAGCGAGCCGACCTATATCGGCGAAGTCCAGGGCGCGGATCTGAATTTCCCCGAACCCGACAGCTACACCGACGCGCTTCTCACGCTGCTCGGCACGCCGTCCATCGCCTCCAAGCGCTGGGTCTATGACCAATACGATTCGATGGTGCAGACGCAGACCACGGTGCTCCCCGGCGACGCCGACGCCGCCGTCATTCGCATCCGTGAGACGAACAAGGCGATTGCGCTCACCACGGACTGCAATCCGCGCTATTGTTATCTGGACCCCTATGTCGGCGCGCAGATCGCCGTGGCCGAAGCCGCGCGCAACTTGAGCTGCGTCGGCGCGACACCGCTTGCCGTCACCGACTGCCTGAACTTCGCGAACCCGGAAAAGGCCGACAACTTCTGGACCTTCCGCCGCTGCGTCGAGGGCCTCGCCGACGCCTGCGAAGCGCTCGGAACCCCGGTCATCTCCGGCAACGTCTCCTTCTACAATGAGACCCCCGAGCGGGCGATCTTCCCCACCCCGACCATCGGCATGGTCGGCCTGATCGAAGAATCCGAGAAGCGCCTGACCATGGGCTTCAAAGCCAACAACGACAAGATCTTCTTAGTCTCCCTCGGCGAGCCGACCCTGGGCGGCAGTGAATATCTGGCGCAAATCCATAACCTCGAAGTCGGCAAGCCGCCAACGCTGGACCTTTCCAGCGAGCGCACCGTGCAGACCTTCGTTCGCGAAGCCATCGGCCTGGGCCTGCTCCAGTCCGCGCATGACCTCTCCGACGGCGGCCTTGCGGTCGCCCTCGCCGAGTGCTGCTTCAGCGCCGAACGCGGCGCCGAGATCACGGCGACCGCCGACGCGCGCCTCCTCTTCGGCGAGCGCACCGCCAGCATCCTGCTGAGCGTCTCGCCCGACCGCGTGGACGCCCTGCTGGCCCTCGCGACAACGCACCACCTCGATCTGCAAGATCTGGGAATCGTCGGCGGAACCCGCCTCACGGTCCGTGACGGCGACACGCTGGTAATCGACGCCGAAGTGAAAGAACTCCAGCGTCGGTTCGAAGACGCGATTCCGAACCTGCTAGCGGCGGGAGCGGTTTAGAAACGCAGCCCAGATTGGCCGGCGAATTAAGAAGCCGGCGGTTAAAACCGCGCCTAGAAGTGGTGCCGGAAAGTGCCCTTTCTCAAGCCAGCTGCGATCTTTGAGGCGATTTGGGCCGTTCTTGTCGTTCAGACAGCTGCGGCCCACTGTTTAGTAAAGAA
>NZ_JBDSQY010000098.1:0-6503 GCF_039929585.1 Capsulimonas sp. | reverse complement strand
GCCAGATCCCCACCGAATAGCGCACTCCAAGAAAGAAGATATTCATGAAACGAACACTGGGACGCAGCGGCGTCGAAGTCAGCGCTCTTGGCATGGGGTGCTGGGCTATCGGCGGCCCACACGCGCGTAACGGCAATCCTGTCGGCTGGGGCGGCGTCGACGACGCCGAGTCCGTGCGCGCCCTGCGCCGCGCCTTTGAGCTTGGCGTGGACTTCTACGACACCGCCGACGTCTACGGCTGCGGCCATAGCGAAAAGATCATCGCGGAAGCGCTCGGTAACAATCGCGACGAGATATTTATCGCCAGCAAAGCCGGCTATACCTATGTCGAAGAAACTCGCGAAGCGCCCGGCGAGAGCGGCGATCCGGACTACATCCGCCAATGCTGCGACGAAAGCCTTCGCCGCTTAAAAACCGATCGCATCGACCTTTACCAGTTCCACCTCGGCGGATACGATTTGGCGAAAGCGCCCGAAGTTCTCGCCGTCTTCGACGAGCTGGTCGCCGCCGGCAAGGTCCGGTACATTGGCTGGAGCACGGACGATCCCGCACGCGCTGAGTTCTTCGCGCAAAGCCTGAACTGCGTGGCGATCCAGCAGGCGTTCAACCTCTTCGGCGGCAATGAAGAAACCCTCAAAGTCTGCGAAACGCACAATCTCGCCAGTATCCTGCGCGGCCCGCTCGGCATGGGAACTCTGACCGGCAAGTTCACCGCCGACACCAAGCTCCCATCCGACGACATCCGCCGAGGCTGGAACTTCGCCGAAGGCGGCCAAGCCGAAACCCTGCAAAAGCTCGATTCCATCAAGAGCATCCTCACCAGCGGCGGCCGCACCATCGCTCAGGGCGCCCTCGCCTGGCTCTGGGCCCGCAGCTCGGCCATGATCCCGATCCCCGGCTTCAAAACCGTGGCTCAGGTCGAAGAAAATGTCGGCGCCATGCAATTTGGGGCGCTGACGACGCATGAGATGGCGCAGATTGATCAAATTCTGGGCCGCACAGCGTCTTAGCGCAAAATGACGGCGTTTCGGTCCTTTGGCGAGACTGAAGCGCCGTCATGACGGTATTCACCTCGCATATCGCCATTTGCCGCGCCCGTATCTTGTGCGACGCCATGCGCCGACGCCCGATTGCAGAACCATCACCGCAATCATGAGGATGAGGTTGCCCCACCGAAAATTGTCGAGTATTGCTGGCTGACGGTGTATTTCCGGGCCAAGAAAAACTGCAAAGAATACAGTCGCTCCCAGAGCAGTTCCCACCACGCCCCGTTTCGGAAATAGAAAGCCGGTGACTCCTCCAGACAGCGAGCCGAGGCCAAACATGGCGATCGCCTCCAGGGCCGATAGGATCCAGGATGGCGAATCGCTGGCGCTGAGCGCCAGCGTATGCGGCTCCCAGACATAAGATACTAACGGGTCAAGAAAGCGGTTCAGGGCAAAATACATCGAAGTCAGCGCAGATCCCACCGGGGGCGCAATGATACTAAGAACAAACATTATCGCCATCGTACAGGCGGCTCCGCCCCACACGCCGAGCGCCTTTTCCCTCTTGTCTCCACGTCGCCACGCCCAAACCAACTGACTGGCGATATCTTCTGTCGGGCCGTACTGCTTGATCGCAGTATGTGCCGCCTCGTCTTCAGACATGCCAAACTCCTGATTGACAATTACAGCATTCAGAAGATGCTGGCGCATCTCGCGCAGTTCCTCATTGCGCCTCAAGGTCGGCAGCGGGTCAAGACGCTCGGAAACACCGAGCAAGTACTCTTCAAGTTTGTGGTGCATGATCGATCCTCCCCAGCACGGTCTGAATGAGCGAGACGTAATTCGTAATTTCCTGCGCCCGGCGTTTCGCTTCTTTGATCCCCGCGTCCGTCAGTGAATAGACCTTACGGTCCGCCCCTTTGGCCTGGGGTTCCCATACCCCCACGATCAATCCGTCCTGCTCCAGCACACGAAGTGCGGGGTAAAGCGTCCCCTCACGCATCGTCAGCGCATCATCACTCAAGCGCTCGACTTCGCGTACGATTCCATAACCATGCATCGGCTGCTTGCTGAGCACCGCCAGCACCAGGGCCGGCAGGTCCCCCTTCGCCAAATCTCGCCTCATTGCATACCTCCTGTATCACAGTACTAACAGTATCATACTATAATTGAAGAGGTATGTCAACAGTACTTTGTGAAAAAAGTTGCAATGTCGGTCTTCCCTGGGTACAATATTCTTAGAGGGAGAGAATTATGCAGCCCACGCCCGCGGCAGACCAGACGCTTTCGCCCAATCCAATCGTTCGGGGATTGCGGCAGACAAAGATCATTCTGGAGATGATCAAGTTCGAGCATACGATCTTTATGCTCCCGTTCGCGCTGATGGCGGCGGTCATTGCCGGACGCGGTCACTGGCTCCTCTTCTTCACTAAGCTTCCCTGGATTTTGCTCGCCATGATCGGCGCGCGGTCAGCGGCGATGGCGTTCAATCGGATCGTGGATCGTAAATTCGACGCTGCGAACCCACGCACCGCGATGCGCGCGATCCCCGCAGGACAGCTCACGGTCCCGCAGGTCACAGCCTTCACCATCGTCGCTTCGGCGCTGTTGGTATTCGCGGCGGCAATGCTGAACCCGCTGGCGCTCGTGCTCTCGCCGGTGGCGCTGGCCGTTGTCTTCTTCTACTCCTATACCAAACGATTTACGCCGTTCTCGCATCTGGCGCTAGGCGTGGCCCTGGCGATTGCGCCGGTCGGTGCGTGGATCGCGATTACTGGGCGCATCGATCCGCCGGCGCTTTGGATCGGCGGCGCGGTGGTCTGCTGGCTATTCGGCTTCGATATCATTTATGCCCTTCAGGACACGGAGTTCGACAAGGCCAATGGCCTGTATTCGGTTCCGGCGTGGCTGGGCAATGCGCGGGCGCTGGCGCTTTCCCGCGTCTCCCATGTGGTGATGATGGGACTGTTGGTGATGGCGGGCGTCTCCGCGCACCTGGGTGGTTTTTATATTTTTGCGATCGTTCTGGTCGCCGCGCTGGTCTGGTACGAACAGTCTCTGGTCAAGCCAAACGATCTTTCCAAACTGAACCTGGCGTTCTTCACGCTGAACGGCTACATCAGCATGGCGCTCTTCGTGCTGACCCTGGTGGATGTCATCGTGGGAAGCAGGGTTTTGTGAAAGCGATCGTTGTCTATATCGACGGCGAGTGCCCCATGTGCGTAGCCGGCGCCAAGCGTCTGCGCCGTTTTGACAGCCGCCGCCGCATCCGATTTGTGAACGCGCATGAGCCGCAATGGGCCGTACGCGCCGCCGACCGCTTTGGCGCCCGGGCCGTGGATGGCGAAATGCGCGCGGAAATGCCCGATGGGACATGGCGATCGGGATATTTCGCCTGGGCGGTCATCCTCTCCGAAATGCCCAAACTGCGCCCGTTTGGCCTGCTGATGCGGTTCCCGCTGCTTTATGGCGTCGGCCCAGCGGTCTACAAGTGGGTCGCAAACCATCGCCTGGAAATCTCCCGAGTGCTTCGCCTGCCGCCGCCGTGCGATGAGAATGGGGTTTGCCGTCTCGGGCAAGGAGCAAGTCTTTGAGCATTGTGATTGGGAGCGTTCCCTATCTGAACGAAAAACCGCTCACCCGCTGGTTCGAGCACACCGAGGAAGGTCGCGCTTCCGGGATCAAAGTCATCTACGCGGTTCCCTCGCAGCTTGCAGCAATGCTGGCGGCGGGCGAGATCCATGCGGCGCTGGTCTCGTCGTTTGAATACTTTCGGACGCCCGGCTACGGTATCCTTCCCGGCGTGTCCATTTCCAGCCAGGATGAAATACTCGCGGTGCGCGCCTTTTCCCAGCTTCCATGGAAACTGACCACATCGGTCGCGCTGGACACGTCGTCGCTCACCTCCGTCGCCCTGCTCAAAATACTTCTCGCCGAGCAGTACAACATCCATCCCTCCTACCTGCATCATGCCCCCGACCTGCCGGCGATGCTGCAAGTGGCGGACGCCGGTCTTTTGATCGGCGACAAAGGGATGCTGGCAAACAACGAAGGGCTGCATACACTTGATCTCGGCGCCGCATGGCGCAAGCTTACGGGGCTGCCCTTTGTGTTCGCAGTTTGGCTCGGCGATCCAGATAGGGTGACGCCCGAGCTGATCAAGGCGCTCAAAACGGCGAAGGCGTGGGGATTGACGCAGCTCGATGCGATCGCCAAAGAGCAGGCCGAATATTTGAATTGTCCGGAATCGCTATGCCGCCGTTACCTGACCGAAATCATGGACTATGACCTTGGCGAGGACCATCTCACCGCCCTGGAAGAGTTCGGCGTCCGCGCCCGCCGCGTCGGATTGCTGGACCACCCCCCGCTTCCCCTGCATGTGCTTTCTTCACGGGCCTAAGACCGGGCCGAGTCTGAAATCTTAGTTAAGCCGCGTTGACGCCCACTTCCACGCCTGCTATAATAGAAATCATTCTCACAGTCGGGCCGCAATCGGCCTAGCGGGACGACAGCTTTCCATGCAAACTCTCATTATTACTGGCGCCGCAGGCTTTATCGGCTCCAACTTCGTGCGCTACATGCTCGTGCGCTATCCCGCGTACCGCCTGATCGCCCTGGACTCGCTGACCTACGCCGGTAACCTCGCCAATCTCGCCGATGTCTGGAAGAATCCGAACTTCACATTCATTAAAGGTGATATTTGCGATGAATCCATCGTAAACAATCTAGCGCAGAACGCCGACGCCATTGTCAACTTTGCGGCCGAGACCCATGTCGACCGCTCCATCGCGACGCCCGGACGGTTTATTCAGACGGATGTGACGGGAACTTACGTGCTGCTGGAGGCGGCGCGCAAGCATGAGCTGGAGCGAATTCTCCATGTGAGTACCGATGAGGTCTATGGTACGATTGATGAGGGAAGCTTTAAAGAAGGCGATGCGCTGGAGCCCAATTCCCCCTACTCGGCCTCTAAGGCGAGCGCGGAGATGATGGTTCGCGCCTATCACCAGACTTACGGCCTGCCGACGATCGTAACGCGCGGGTCCAACACGTTTGGTCCGAACCAGTATCCCGAAAAGATGCTGCCGCTGTTTATTAGCAATTTGATTGACGACATCCCTGTGCCCGTTTATGGCGATGGTCATCAGATGCGCGATTGGATGTATGTGACCGACCATTGCCAGGGAATCGATCTGGCGCTGCACCATGGAACGCCGGGTGAAGTCTACAATGTCGGCGGGGACAACGACCGCAAGAATATCGATGTCGTTCATCTGCTGCTGAAATACCTGAACAAGCCCGAAACGCTCATCCACCACGTCAAAGACCGGCCGGGTCACGATAAGCGATACTCGCTGGATGTGACGAAGTCCCGTGGGATCGGATATCAGCCCGACGCCGATTTTGAAGCGCGTCTGAAAGACACTGTCCAGTGGTATGTAGGCCACCAGGAATGGTGGCGAACGATCAAGGAAAAAGACCACGAGTACCAGTCGTTTATGAAGCAGTGGTATGCCGACCGTCAATAGTAACACTATGCGTGAGAAGACCGCACGCGCTTCCTTGCAGATTTCCAAGCCGTCGGATGGGCCGCGCGTGCTCTACCTCGCCACGTCCGGCGGCGAAGGCGGCATTGAGCGGCATTCGATTCATCTTGCCGAGCGCCTTC
The DNA here is from genome assembly GCF_039929585.1 of Capsulimonas sp. NCBI lineage: Bacteria > Bacillati > Armatimonadota > Armatimonadia > Capsulimonadales > Capsulimonadaceae > Capsulimonas > Capsulimonas sp. Next base: position 848 of record NZ_JBDSQY010000098.1, on the reverse strand, counting down.
GCGAACGGAATCTGCATATTTCCTACTGCTGCGCCCCCGATACATTTCTGGCCGAGACGTGCGGCGCGCGCGGTATTCCTTCACACCCTCTTGTCATCCGCAACAGCGGCGATCCCGCCGCGATCGTTCGTCTGGCCTCATTGATGAGACGCAGCAAGGCGGATATCGTCCACGTGCAGTCCCGCCGAGACTATGGTCCCGCGCTTCTGGCGGCGACACTTGTGCGAGGAGCCGCGCGCGGCGGGCGCAAACCGCACCTGCTGATCCATTCCCATCTCGACAAGCCGCTGGGTGAGCCGCATGCGCTGAGTGGATGGTTTTTCCAAAAAACCGCCAGCCGCGTGATCGCTGTCTCCAGCGCGGTGCAGCAGCGTCTTCAGCAAGTCCACGATCTTCCGGACAGCTTCGTGCCGGTGATCCACAACGGAATTGACCTGGACGCCTTCACAACGCCGAACACCTTGATGCACGGCCTGCGCCGCGCCGGCGCGCGTCTTGGATGGCGCATCGAGTCCAAGGCGACGGTGATCGGAATGGTGGGACGGCTTTACGCCAAAGGTCAGGAAACCATGGTCGGCGCGATGCCGGCGCTTCTGAAACGCAACCCTTCCCTCCATTTGGTGCTGATCGGACCGGAAGGAGACGCCGGCGACAAACAGCGTCTGAAGGGCTTGATCGCCGCCGCAGGCGTTTCGGAAAAAGTAACGATCGCGGGACGCCGGGAGGATGTTCCCGAGCTGCTTCCCGCATTCGATCTTTTGGTTCACCTGCCTCGGTCCGAGTCGTTTGGCCTGGCGCTCGTGGAGGCGATGGCGACGGGGCTTCCCGTCGTCGCCAGCAACATCGGC
>NZ_JBDSQY010000097.1:0-21316 GCF_039929585.1 Capsulimonas sp. | reverse complement strand
ACAAATACAGCCGGGCTTCCCAATGCTGGGAAGCCCGGTTTGAGGAACGCGCGGAATGGAAATTAGTCCTGCGCGCGCTGGAAGCCAGACGCATTGCATGTCTGGGTCGGATCCCAGGACCAGTCGATGCCGTCACAGCCAGTTTCGTAAGCTTTCGTATTCGTGACGAACTTCACGTGTCCGTCGGCGTAGGCAATCGCCGCGCCCTGCTTGTGGAATGCACTGGCGGTGTTCGAGGCAAGTTTCGCGGCGGTATCGCCAAACGGCTTCTGCCAATCGGCAAACATACGTGTCTCGGCCGGACGAGTAAAGGCTGAGAGAGTAACGGTGCTCAATCCCGTTTGGGTGCATGTTCCAGCGCCGGGGGTATAGTTCCAAGCGTCGGCAGCGCTATCGTAGGCGATCGAGCCGTTTCCGCCGGAGCACTCAGTAGTGGAAGTTGCATATCCCGTGATCGTTTTCACAGGGAAGGGGCTGGAGAAGTTCTGGTTGGTGAATTTGTACGAGGTGCCTTGCAGCTCCCAATAGGAGTGTCCCGCCGCCTGCGCGGCCGACATTCCGTTCACCTGGACTCCCGGGCCGGAATCGTTCGGGCAACGAAAGACATCGTGGCTTTTGATATAGGGCATAATCTCAGCTTGGACGCCTGTTTCCGGTACGCCAATGGTCTTAGACGTATACACGCCCGCCATGTACTTATCTTTATAAGCGATAGGCATTGATTCGTCAGCGTCCTGAGCGTATTGCAAAATCCCGAGAGCGAACTGCTTACAGTTGGAGACGCAAGTCGTCTGGCGGGCCTTTTCGCGGGCCTGGGCGAAGACGGGGAACAGGATAGCGGCGAGGATCGCAATAATAGCGATGACAACGAGCAATTCAATCAGTGTAAAGCCCTTACGAAGGCTCTGGGTGGTTTTCATTGGAAACGTACCTTTCGGGTATTAAATCTTTGTTATCATGAGGATACGCTGATTATGGGAGGCTTATGTTAAGAGAAGATTAAATCAAGAGAGATTAGATAAAATTAATATAAAATCAAAGAATACAGCGGTACACTCACCGCCATGACCTGCAAAAACCGAGCGTTCACCCTGATCGAGATCCTTGTCGTGATCGGTATTATCTGCATCGTGGCGGCAATTTTATTCCCTGTTTTCGCCCAGGCGCGGGAGAAGGCGCGGGCGTCGGCCTGCTTCGGCAATTATCGACAAGTCGGACTGGCGATCCACATGTACGCGCAGGATTCCGACGGCTTCACCCCTCCCGACGGCGGTTCGTTCGCGGGGCTGATTGAAGACAGCCGGCCCTATATCCATACGCCCCAGATCTTTACCTGTCCCGACGATTACGATCGCAAAGAAGAAGGCCGCGCGGGTTCGTACCGAATGCCGACGTTTTATCAGGGGAAGCCTTTGAACTGCGGCTGGAACGATCCTTATTCAGTAAAAGTCATCGCGCAGCCCACAAGCACCGTCTTGACTTACGAAGCCGAACAGGACTTCGCACAGTCGCCCATCAATCCCACCTACCGCCACCACGGCGGCGCGCAAATCCTCTACTTTGACGCGCATTGCCGGTGGATCGCGCGTGGCCGCGAGGCTGTTGATGACGACGACTAGCCTTGCAGGAAGAATTCCATGCTTTGATGAAACTCTGCGTTATATTGATGCGAGGATTTGATATGAGGAGACTTCCATGTGGCAGAGGTTCAGTGAACGCGCGCGTAAGGTCATTTTTTATTCTCAAGAAGAGGCGAGATACTTAGGGGAGAACTATGTCGGGCCGGAGCACATTCTGCTCGGCTTGCTGCGTGAGGCGAACAATGTCGCCGGTAACTTGCTGCAGGAAAGTGGCGTCGATCTTGTGGGCTTGCGCGTGGAGCTCTTGGCGCGCGTGAAGCGCGGCGAGGGACAAATTGGCGGCGACATGCAGCTGACGCCTCGGGCGAAGTATGTGATTGACTTCGCGTATGAGGAAGCGCGGGCGCTTCGTCATAACTATATCGGCACGGAGCATTTGCTGATGGGGCTGGTGAAACAGGAAGACTCGGCAGCAGGGAAGTTGCTGGCCGAACATGGGGTGACGATCGAAGATCTGCGCGCCAAAGTTCGCACCGGATCCAGTGGTACGGATACGGACCTGGCTGAGCCGCCCCCCTTCCGTCCCATACCAAGCCGCGGCAAGGACGAGGAAGTGAACATTTGCGGGCCGGCGTTAGCCGCGTTTATTCGGGAAGTTCTCTCGCAGAATGGCGAAAAAATCCACTTGATCTTTGGCGACGTAATTACCGGGGAGGTCGTTGTAAACGGAGCAATCCGTCAGCTGACGGCGCTGCCTGGGCATCTTTCCGCAGACGTCCGCCGATACTTTACCGATTGGGCGGCGTTCAGCGGCGGCGCCGAACTGCTGGCTGCGGGGCAGCCGGTGCGTCTTGCCTACTCGCATCTTGGCCGTGGTTACGATTTCATGCTCACGGTTGAGGCCGATGGATCGCTCACGCTCTCCATCGCGCCGGTGTAAAGATGGGCGCGGAGGAAGGCGGCGACGCACTTTGGGTCCCACTGGGAGCCGGCGCCGTCTTTCAGGATGGCGAGGGCCTGTTCGCGGGGCATTCCCTTGCGATAGGGGCGGTCAGTAGTCATGGCGCTGAAGGCGTCGGCGACGGCCATGAGACGGGCGATCAAGGGGCATTCCTCGCCCGCAAGGCCGTGGGGATAGCCGCCGCCGTCCCAGCGTTCGTGGTGGTGGCGCACGGCGTCGAGCGTGTCTTCAAATCCTGGGACTGACGCGACGATGGCGGCGCCCATCATTGGGTGCTGCTTGACCGCGTCGAACTCTTCCTTGGTCAGCCGGCCCGGTTTGCGCAGGATCTTGTCCGGAACGCCGATCTTGCCCAGGTCGTGCAGCAGGGCCGCGACCGACACCGTACGCAGGCTTTCGGCGTCCATGCCCAGTTCCCGCGCGATGTCCAGGCTGTAAACCATGACATCCTCGGAGTGGCGTCTTGTGTAACGGTCTTTGTTGTCCACGGCCGCCACCAGGCCGTCCAGCATGGTGAAGCCAGAGGTTTCTTCCGCGACGGCCGCACGCAGGCGGTCGGCTTCCTCCGCTCCCATCCCTTCGGCCTTGGCTCGCATCAGCCGCCGGTCCGCCGCCTCCAGCACTTCCGCATGGCCCGCGCCGTCGTGGGGAAACACGGCGCCGCCGACACACAGACTGAGTGGGATCGTGGTGTCGTAGCCGGGCGGCGTATAGCCCAGTTCGGCCACGGCTTCCTCAATGCGTATCTTGATCGACGACACCTCGGCGGTCCCCGCACCGGGCATCAGCATCGCGAACTCATCGCCGCCGAAGCGCGCCACCACATCGTGGTCCCGGCAGCAGCGCCGAAGCGCCTCGGCGATCCGGCGCAGGACATCATCGCCGGCCGGGTGCCCATAGGCGTCGTTGAAGAACTTGAAGTTGTCCATGTCCATCATCAGGACGGCCAGAGGGAAGCGCTCGCGGCGGGCTCGCTCTTCTTCTTTGACGAGCTTTCGATGGAAGGCGCGATGGTTCAGCAGACCCGTCACCGGGTCGTGATCCGCCAGCCGGACCGCTTCCTCCAGCGTGCGCTCACGATCCGCCTCCATGCTCTTACGCTCGGTGATGTTCTCGGCGACGGCGGCAAACCGGGGCGGCGCACAGGGATTGCCCGGCATCAGGCACACGCTCACCGCGAGCCAGCGGGTGATCCCATTGATGGTCCGCGCGTACTCGAACCGGACCGGCTCGCCCATTTCGGCGCTTTTGCGGCAATTTTCCAGCCAGAACCCGCGAATCTCCTTTGGAATACGAAGGTCGCGAAGCGACTTTCCCTGCACCTGACCGATCGATCGTCCCAGATAATTCGCCGTCGCTCCGTTGACAGAGATGAAGTAGACTTCATCGTCTCGGATTTCGGTGACCCCAAGCAGAACGGCGGAACTGTCGTAGAAGCTGCGCAGCGCCGTTTCGCTTGCGCGCAGGGCTTCCTGAGACTCGTGCAGCGCGTCTTCAGCCTGCTTGCGTTCGGTGATATCGATTGCGGAGATCAGAAATCCGATCACGGCGCCGTTCGTCCCAAACTCGGGGGTGTAAGAAGCCTGGATATACCGTGGGCCGATGCCGCGCATCGGCACCCAGGCGTGATATGCAAGCGCTTCACCGCGAAGCGCCCGCTCCGTATAAGGCCGAACGATCTCGAAGGCCGGCGCTCCCAAAACATCAGTAATCCGAAGTCCCACCGCCTGTTCCTGGGACACGCCCAGCATCTTCTCGTAAGTCTTGTTTACAAAAAGGTAGCGAAGATTGCGATCCACGCGCGCGATCAGGATAGGGACGGTATCCACGACGCTTTTGAGGCTGTTTCGCCGCATCTCGATCAGCAGAACGGCCTGCCGCGCCACCCGCAGCAGCGCATCTTTCTGATCGTGGGAAAGATCTTGAGGATCGCGGCCAGCGACGCAAAGCGTTCCGAGCGGCGCGCCGCTGGAGGAAATCAGAAGCGCGCCAGCGTAGAACCGTATGTGCGGCGAATGGGTCACAAAAGGATTGTCCGCGAACCGTTCGTCCAGATGCGCGTCCGGGACGACGAACACCTGATCGCGTTCCTGAACGTACTGGCAGAAGGAGATCTCGTAGGGGATTTCGCAAAGATCCAGCCCCAGACGAGCCTTGAACCAGAGGCGGTCGCCGTCGCGCAGGGACAGCAGTGCGATCGGAGCTCCGCAGATATGTCCGGCGAGACGGACAAGGTCTTCGAAATCATCGTCTTGCGCCGTCTCGAAAAGATGGCGCAGATCCGGCGCATCCATGCTTGTCTCTTCCTTGCGATGTTCAGTGGTAGGAACGGTAGTAGTCATTCGCTTTTAATATTCGGAAGAAACGCGCCCTCTCATTATTCCGTATTTTGGTCAGGTTGTCAAAGAGAGATCGTTTTTGGAGTTTCGACCTGACGGCGGACGGGGACTCTTTGGGCAGTGAGGGAAGTAATCATGCAATATATTACCATGGAGGCTCCGGGCGGTCCGGAGGCGTTGACGCTTGCCGATGGCCCGGCGCCCACGCCTCGCGAGGGTGAAGTCTTGATCCGTGTCGCGGCGGCGGGTGTCAACCGTCCCGATATCGCCCAGCGTCAGGGCGCTTATCCCCCTCCGCCGGGCGCGTCGCCGATTCTGGGAATGGAGATCGCTGGAACGATCGCTGCGCTTGGCCCGGGCGTTGAAAGCCATAAGATCGGCGATCAAGTCTGTGCGCTGGTGAGCGGCGGTGGGTACGCGGAATACTGCGCGGCTCCGGCGGCGCAGTGCCTCCCCATTCCTCAAGGACTGAGCTTGATCGAAGCGGCGGCCCTGCCGGAGACGTACTTCACGGTCTGGACCAACGTCTTTCAGCGCGGCCATCTCCAGGCGGGCGAGACGTTTCTCGTCCATGGCGGAAGCAGCGGCATCGGGACGACGGCCATCCAGCTCGCGCATCAGTTCGGCGCGCGCGTGATCGCCGACGCCGGCACGGAGGAAAAATGCGCCGTCTGCCGCTCGCTCGGAGCGGAGCTGGCGATCAATTACAAAACTCAAGACTTCGTCGCCGAGGCCAAACAGTTCACCGAAGGGCGCGGCGTGGATCTGATTCTCGACATGGTCGGCGGTCCGTACTTTTCGCGCAATCTGGCGGCGCTCGCCCGAGAAGGCCGCCTTGTCCAGATCGCGTTTTTGCAGGGCGCCAAAATTGAAGTCGATCTCACCCTCCTGATGGTCAAGCGCCTCACCGTCACCGGATCGACGCTGCGCCCGCGCACCGTCGCCGAAAAAGGAGCGATCGCGCGAGATCTTCACGAGCACGTCTGGCCGCTCTTGGAAAGCGGCAAAGTAAGGCCACTCATCTACCGAACCTTCCCGCTCGCCGATGTCGCCCAGGCGCACGCATTGATGGAGAGCAGCGAACATATCGGAAAGATCGTGCTGACGGTATCATAGCAATAGGATCGGCGATGATGGCGACGGAACTTCTCGCGCGTTTCGTTTGTATGAAGGACGAGACGCCATGCGAAGGCGTGGGAGGATCGGTGGATTATGGACGGAGATGAAGCGAAAGTGCATGACGCATCGGAACACGAGGAGAAGACAGAGCCTGAGAAAAAGGTGAGGTCGCGATTCGCCGAGGAAGCGCCGTCACCGATCCTTGTGCCGAGGCGGCGGCTGCAAATGCAGTCGCGGCGCGACTTCCTGATCTACGGGGCCGGCGCGGTCGCGGCGGCGTCCGCATTCTGGTGGCTGCTGCCGGACGACACGCATGGCCGTGTGCTTACCCAGGCGCAGAAAGCGCGGCTGGATTCGCTTCAGGCGCGGACAGGGCTGACGGCGGCGCGTAAGGAAACGCTGTTGGGGAAGGCGCTGACCTTCGATGACGACGTCGCCGAAGCGCTGTACTCGCCCAATCGCACGGTCCCTACCTACGCCAAATCCCAGATCACGCCGGACCTGCGCAACAACTACGGAGGCGGGACGCCCGAACCCGACTATATCCCCGACTGGACTTTGAAATTGGACGGCCTCGCCGCTGGCAAGCCGCAGACTCTGAGGCTGCATGACCTGGTGACGCGCTTCGGCCATCACGACGAGATCACGCGTCTGGTCTGCGTGGAGGGCTGGAGCGCCATCGCTTGGTGGGGCGGCCTGCGCTTCGCGGACCTGCTGCGCGCCTTCCCACCCGCGCCCGATGCGCGCTGGGTCAACATGGAGTCCGCCGTCAATGTGGACACTGACGGAAATTCCGATCCGTACTATGTCTCGATCGACCTCGGCACGGCGCGGCACTCACAGACACTGCTGGCGACCCATCAGGACGGCAAGCCGCTCACCGTGGAGCACGGCGCTCCGCTGAGACTAATCGCGCCGATGAAGCTGGGCCTCAAGAATATCAAGGCCATCACCCACATCACCTACACAGCAAAAGAGCCCGCCGACTACTGGAATGAGCGCGGGTATTCCAAGTACGACGGGATTTGACGCTTGTTGGGCGTGGAAAAGCGTTCTGACAAAATATTCGGCCCGCCGTCTCCGGGGAAGGGAGAAACGGCGGGCCGAAATCGTGTCCGAGTTCCCCATTATTGGGGCGGAGGGGTCGAAACTAATCGAATTAGAGCGAGCGATCCCAGTTGTTGTGCGTGTCGTCGATGTATGTCTGGACGGGGATGACGGACTTGACATGGCCGTCGGCGAAGCCGACATTGGCGCGGCCTTGGTGGCGGGCGTGGAGCGCCGCCTGCGAGTTCAAGTTCGTCCACGCCGGATCAAGTGAGACGGAGTTTGCGGTGTTGCCCAGGAGATACTGGGGAGTCAGCGATCCGCGTGAGACGGTGCTATCGGCGCGCTGCGTATCGCCGATCAGAATCAGGTTCGCCGGGCTATTGAGCGCCGCGAGGGTAGTGTCTTTGTTGACGCCGATGTTTGCGCCATGCGCCGTCTGGAAGTAGGTGACCGCCGCTGCGCTGGCGCCGGGCGTGCCGTCCGCATTGGTGTTGCCTTCGTTAATGTTGAAGCCGTAGTCGTTGGGCCAGTAGACGTTCGCGCTGGTCGGACCGGAAAGCGGCTGCGGGGAGGGCCATGCGACGGTGGCGGAAGGATCGCGCCAGATATTGCCGCCCTGGCTGGTCTTCAGGCCGCCCTTGATATACGGCTCCAGGCGACCGCGGATGCTGAAGACGGCCGCTGAGACGGGATCGTTGACCGCGCCCGCCGGCGCCTCGCGCTCGGTGACGGTTGGGAAGAAACGCTCGTCATTGTCTTGCAGATACTGGAGCGTGGCGAGACCGAGCTGCTTGAGGTTGCTGACGTCTGTGGCGGAGCGGGCCTTTTCGCGGGCCTGGGCAAAGACGGGGAACAAGATAGCAGCGAGAATCGCGATAATAGCGATGACAACGAGCAACTCAATGAGGGTAAAGCCCTTGCGGGAGGATCGGACATTGGACATTTGGGTGATCTCCTTGGTAATAGTACGAACGAATAAATGACGGCTCCATGCGTTCTTGCCGGCTTTTGCCTCCCGGCGCGGCGAAGCGCCGGGAGGTTCATAGACGCGACAAGGCCCCGCAAGCCATTGGCGATGGATAGTTATTCGCCTGGCGTCTGCGGGGCCTCTCGTTGACGAGTCAGCCACATCATTTTATTAAAGACAGTATACCACTAATGATAGTGATTTACTAGTCTTTTCGAGAATTAAACAAGACGAATTTTTTCGGTCTTATCGATCTGCACGACTCGGCCATCCTGAATGATGATCTGTACTGTGCCAAATCGGATGCTTGCGACCGCTTCTTGAATCTTCTGAAGAGGAATTTCCACCGCCGTCGCCGGCTGCGGCGCTTTGCCATTGAGAATTCCCGGCTTTTGCTGATGCACCGCGTTGCTCCTTTCCCGATCGCCGGCTCTCAGCGGCGCGTTAAATACTAGTAAATTTATAGCAAAACTTATTACGGGCTATTATGTCGCTTTTTAAAGGTGATGTCAAGCATTATTTTCGGCGACAAAAAAAGCCCCGGAGAGAATTCTCTCCGGGGCGAGTGGGGTGAAAAGGTTGGCGATTTGCGCCAAAGGTTAACGATGCGCCTGCCGGTAAGCGTCGGTCATGCCGGCGGGCACCCACCCGGCGCGGGTATAGAGCGCATTCGCGGCCGTCAGCTGCGCTTTGGCGGCGTCCTTTTTGCCCATGCGCATGGAAACGCGTCCGAGCATGTAGACGGCCAGCGGGTTCTGCGGACAGAGGCGCACGGCTTTTTTCAGACGGCTTTCTTCGGTCGCGAGGCCCTGCGCCGTCAGGGGAGTCAGGATCAGGCCGCCGACGGTGCGCTCGCCGCGGTAGTATTCGAACTGCGATCGCAGGAAGGGGACGCTGAGCGTTCGAACCTGCGCCGTCGCGACCTTGGCGTTATTCGGCTGGCCTCGGTACGAAAGGATGACGCCGCTGGCGCCCTCGAAATTTGGGTTGATATATTGGGATGCGGACTTGGCGGTGTTGAATGCGAACAGGCCCTGGTGGCGGGCGAACGGCTCCGGCTCGGAGGCGTCCACAAGCACATCCTTTCCGTTCGAGAGCCGCAGGACGGCGGAGGCATGCCCGTTGTTGGTGGTCTGTCCGACCATATTGCGGGCGACCATGACGACACCGGCGTCCATGCCCATCTTTTGCAGCAGGCCAGCGATCAGCACGGACTGAAGGAAGCACTGGCGCTCACCGTACGTCACGGTATTGGTAAAGTCGTAGCCGCGATCGAGGCTGAACTTCGGGATGGCCTTTTTGATCAGCTTGTGTGTCCACGCGCCGATCTCCATCTCCTTTGCAGCTTTCAATTTGGGGTCGGAAATGCGCGCAAGCTCCGCGCGCTTCGTCTCCAAAGCCGCCGGCAGCGTTTCTTCGTTCTCCAGAAACGGCTTGGACGCCTGATCAAGCCAAGCATAAAACTGGTGTGGGTCGGACTGGCCGTTTTCTTTGTAGGAGTCGACGAGGAACTGGGTAAAGACCGAGCCATGGTACTCAAACCGAGCGTCGCCGTGCATGCCCTGCGAGTGCGCGGCCTTGGCGTGCGCCGCCGTGAAGGGGAGCGCGAAAAGGAACAGCGCGGCGGCGAGAGTTGGAATCGTACGGGATTTGAACATAGAACACCTTGCAGCAAAACGTAAGAGCTAGATATCATAGCGCAAACGCGAGCTGATTTGTTCCCGATATACCCGATATAACCCGATCTTACGCCGCCGCGTTTTCTGAGTGCTGGCCGCTGCTTTGTGCGCCGGCGACGACAATCTGGTTGCGCCCGCCGTGTTTGGCGCGGTAGAGGGCCTGGTCCGCCATGGCGATGAGGGTCTGCATGTCTTGGGTGTCGTCCGGGAAGGTGGCGACGCCGAGACTGATGGTTTTGTAGACCCGTTCGTCTTCGTCATCCGGGTGGCCGGGAAAGACGGCGGAGGCGACGGCGATTCGCAGGCGCTCGGCGGTGCGCCACGCTTCTTCCTTGGGCGTTTCGGGCATGACGATGATGAACTCTTCGCCTCCCCAGCGGCCGACGATGTCCACACTTCGGACATTTTCACGCAGCAGCGCCGAGAGACGTTTGAGGAGGACGTCGCCTTGTGGGTGTCCGTAGGTATCGTTGTAAATCTTGAAGCCGTCGACATCCAGCAGGATCATGGAGATCGCATGGCCATACCGCTCGGCGCGGCGGTGTTCGGTGAGCAGTACTGAGGTGATATGGCGGCGGTTGTAGAGCCCCGTTAGCTCGTCCGTGACTGATTGATTGTAAACGTCCTGATGCATTCGGATGTTCGCGAGCGTCGTCGCGGTCTGTGTCGCCAGCGACCGGACTCGGGCGATGTCCCGAACGGTGTAGGACTGTGGGGCGTCCCGCTCGTACTGCGCCACGCCGATTGTCTCGCCACCGACCACCAAGGGCACGAGCAGAAGGCAGAACGTGGATTCGTCCCGCGCCCCGCCACGCGCTCCTTCTCGGATAATCTGTGGGGCCTGGCGGTCGGCGGCCTTACCGATCAAGCCTTCACCGAATCGAATGGTGCTGATAGAGCTTGAGAGACGGCAGGCGTTCGGCACGGAGCCGGACGATCCGCCTTGTCGGCTGACACGCTCCAGGCGCGGCTGTGTTTCGTCGGTCAGCCACAGGGTCGCCCGGTCGCAGGCGATCAGCCGCGCGGAAAGCTGGAGGAACCGCTCGGTCAGTCGGTGTGGGTTCGTTTGCGAGAGCGTGACCGCGCTCAGTTTCTCCATGGCGTCGACCTGCTCACGCAGCATGGCGACCTCGAAGCCGTAATGGGCGATGAGGGCGAGCAGAATCATCAGGCACGCGCAGAGGGCGACATCGCCGATGTTATGCGAGGCGTGATAGGTCAAAACCATCATCAGCGCCACGGGAGCGCAGGCGGTCAGCGCCAGGGCTTCGAGCCGCCAATCCGTCGCCGTGCGCGAACGCGTCGCCTGCTGGACGGGCTGTACGAAGGGAAGGTTGATCTGGCGTCCGAGGACGTAAATCGCACTGTAGAGAAGACAGGCGAAGGCGATTTGCGGGATGAAAGGCGCCGGCGTCGGGTCGTCCGCCGCGCGCTGCGCGAGATCCCCGGCCAGCGAGTGGTAAAAGCCGCCGGAGACCAGCGTGGCGAGCGCAAGCCACGCGCCGCGGTCCAGCGCTCCTCGGCGCGCCGAGGAGATGTCGCGCGTGGCGGCGTAAACGGCGTTCGCAAGAAGGAGCGGGACTACGGCGGCAAACGGGGGCAGCAGCAGCATGGCGCCCAGACCGATGCCGGGCAGCGTGACGACCCTCTGGCCGCGCGGGCCGCTTGCCGGAAAGAGGACCGACAGGACGCTCAGCGCTGTAAACAGCAGAAACAGCAGGCGCGGCGCTTGGGGCGACATCATATGATCGTGCTGGATCGCCAGCAGCGACAGGCCAATAAAAATGACTCCGCACAGAACCCAAATTGGGCGATTGGCGCCGGGGCGCTGCCGCCGAGAGAACTGTGGCTCATCCGCCGCTTCGAAAGAGCGTCCATCAGGATCATCGGCGATGCGGCGCGTCGCCATACGATCCTTCGAAGGAGCCTCTTGTTTGTAGAATTTTGAAGCAATCTGCATCAAATCGGCCGTGATCCTTTTCTCGAGTCCGAAGACGATCCCATTTGTCTTCATTTCTCGCGATCACGAGATTATCCCATGTTTATGATGGAATCTTCTGAACTATTTTCTCCTTCGCGGAGGCCCTCCAAATATAAGATAGGCTCCTTCCAAAATATGGAAAGAGCCTAGTGTGGAGTGCTTATGGTTTGTGTAAAGGCTTACTTTAGAAGGGAAGCCCAGGGATTTTGATCTTCTTCTTCGGCTTCTCTTTTTGTTTCTCTTTTTCTGCTTCGATGGCCTGATCCGCCGCTTGCTTCGCGGCCTCCGCCGTAGCGTCCGCGTCCGTTGTGTCGGTCTCGTTCGTCGTTTCGTCGGAGTCGTCTTTAGGCGCTTTGTCGCCCTTCATGAACGAGTTCATCATCTTTTGCTGCTGCTGCTTATTAAATTCGTCTTCGGTTACTTTTTTGTAGTCCGAAGGGACATCAAACAGTGCATCGTCGAGTGTGGCGGTCGAATGTTCACGCAGCTCGCGGGTGAAGAGGGGTTTGTCCTTGGAGTCATAAAAGACCTGTTTCACGGACATCAGGCCGAACATGTCGCGCAGGCCCGTCATATCGCCCTTCATCTCCTGGGTGATCTGGCAGCCTTTGGCGCTGGGGACCACGCGCGATTCGGCGTAGCGTTCGGGACAGTTGAGCCCCGCCTTGATTGGAGCCATCCAGAGCTCCATCTTCATCGTGTTGTCGTCGTTCCCCGCGCATCCGGAGGACTGCGTGCGGAAGGTGATCATGGCGTGGCGCGCCATGACATCGGCGACCTTTTCCTTCTCCAGCTCCTTTGCCGTGAAGGTCATGGTGATCTTGCCGGTTCCGCCGCCGGCGCCCTGGTCGTCCGCTTTATGTCGCCGCATTGACTCGGAGGGCGTCAAACTTCCGGCCATCAATGATCCGATGGGGGAAACCGTGTAGATTTTCAAATCGGAATCGAGCTTGATCTCCTGATGCTTGTCGCACTGGGTGATTGTCGTGGTGGTCATTTTCATCGGCCCGAAGTTCATCGCGGTTTCTTCGCGCTCGCGCATGTCTTTCAGGAATGTCGTGGTGCGCATGGAGCCGTCCATCGCCGGCCCCCCCGCGTCCGTGTCGGCTTTGGCGCCGGCCATCTTCATCTCCATCGTATAACGCACATCCGCGTGGCTTATGGATGGAAGCAGCGTCGCAGCGGCGATCAGCGCCAGCGAACAGGGAAGTTTGTATTTTGAAATTTGAGTGGGCATAACAGACTCTCCTCCAACAGTGGGTTGGGTGGACGCCCGAGAGCCAGCGTGCGTCCACCCAGGATGTTCGCGGAGACGTGGGGAAAGTCCTGCTATCGGTCGATCAGCGGCAGCACCATGCTGGGGGTGGGAACGTGGTGCTCGGTTCCGATGGAGACGACGCTGGTGCCCACGGCGAAGTATTCGATGACGTGGCTGCCCCAGCCATGCGAGTTTTCGTGCACGGAGGCGCCGACGACGCCGTCCGCGCCGATCTGTTCTGCTTCGCTCTGCATGCGCGCCACGGACAGTTCGCGGGCGTCGTAGATCGCCTGGGTGTAGGTCGGCATCTCCACGTTTTGGCCGATCTGCGAGAACCAAGCTTTGATCCCCTGGTAACCCACATGGTAGACGCAGTTGCCCATTACAAAGGAGAGCGGCCGGTAGCCCGCCTTGGCGAGTGTCCAGAAGTCCTGTCCACTGAGGTCCGAGGTGAACGGACGCCCATTCGGTGTCCGGAAGTTGCCTCCGGTGCGCGACTTGACCGCCGTGCCGACCGCGACAAACTCCGCGAGGTTCTCGCCCCATTCCTGGCGGCCGATTTCTAGGCGGACGCCCACGATGCCGTCGGCGCCCAGCATGTCGGCTTCTTCCTCCATGCGCGTCATCGCCAGATCCCGCGCGTGGTACATGGCCTGTGTCAGCGTGTCCAGCTCCATGCTCTGGTTGAGCGCGGGCTTCTGCCAGCCGATATGATAGATCGATGAGCCGAAGACGAGGCCGACGGGGTCGAAGCCGACTTCTTTGACGAGGAGAAATTCATTGACGGAGAGATCGCTGGTGAAGAGACCTTTTTTGTTCGCGCCGGGGAGCATAGCGGCGAGGCGGCCGCGGGCGCTGGCGGGAATACCTTCCTGGGAACCGGGAATGTAGGGATCGGGCATGGAAATTCTCCTTTTTGAGTGGGAGCGCATTGCGCGAGGGATTGGTTCCCGGCGAGGGGCGTCGGAGGGATTACTCCAGCAGCCGGCGCATGGCCGCCATCGCCGCTTCGTCGGACGCGGCGCGGCCGGCGACGTCTTCCGAAAGGGCGGTGAGCCATTGATGGATCGGAAGCTCCTCGGACTTCAGGCGAATTCCGCGCACGATCTTCTCGCGTCGCGTGGCGAGCGTTCCCCGGTTGTCCTCGATCACATAGACGCTCTCGCCAATCGTCGACGTAACGCGCGTCACAGGCTTGTTCTTTCGGAACAGTCCGCCGGCGCGTTCGACGCGCGTTTCGGCGGGCAGGGCGCCTTCCAGAAACACGGCGATCAGCGGCAAAAAGCCCTGCGCGTCCTGGCGGTACATCTGTGACAGGGCGCCGGAGACGCCGAGGGAAGAAAAGTCGATCTCACTGTCCATATTGGACGCATAATACCCAATCGCGCGGGAATTGCACGTCGCTTCTCGCGAAGAGCAAAAACAACCGCCACGCGGAAGACGACGGGGTTATCTTTCGTGTGGCGGCTGCGCGGGGGATTAAGTTGTAATGAGAGCGCTAGAAGGATCGAGATGGCGCGTTCGTGAGCCGATCGCGGCGTCCCGACTAATGGACGGTATGGACTTCGCCGGTCAGAGAGTCAAACGTGTGGGTCAGGAAATACGAGCGCAAGGCTGCGACGATCTGCTCGCTCGGATCCAGTTCCCAGGATGCGGACATCAGCGCCGATGCATCGGCGGCCGGAGTGCGCGCCCCTGTATCCTCATGATGAGAGGCCGAGTTGCGGCAGTTGTTCAGTCGTTCTTTGTGTGTCGCCATCGAATAAAAGCCCTCCGCATTTAATTTACCCGCGAACTGGAGGGTAGAGCGCCGGTAGATATACCGGAAAATGCGTTCAGAGGAACAAAAAAAATCGTTTGGCTGTTAAAAACGCGCTCAAATCCCCTTTTCTCCGATCCAAATGGTCTCGATGGAAGGAAATTGCTCCGTCAATATTTCCGCCATGCGCCGCATGCCGGGCGCCTCCGTGGCGTCGTGTCCAGCGTCCAGCAGCGCCAGTCCGCGCGCGGCGGCGTCGAGAAACTCATGGTGGCGGACGTCGCTGGTGACATAGGCGTCCGCGCCGGCCCTGAGAACATCGTTCATCAGAAACGCGCCCGCGCCGCCACAGACCGCGACCCGCGCAACTTTTTTGCCGCCGGCGGGTCTGTTGATACGGAGGGCGTTCGTTCCCGTTCCGTCGAGCCTCGCGGCGACCCAGGCGAAAAAGTCGTCAGTGCTGAGAGCCGCCGGCAGGTCGCCCAAACGGGGCAGCGTTTTCGCGCCTTCATGCCCGAGCGGCATAACGTTCCGAAGGCCGAGCGTATGGGCGAGCGTATCGTTGATCCCTCCCTGCGCGCGGTCCCAGTTCGTGTGCATCGCGTAGAGCGCGATGTTATGCTTCACGAGCGTGACGGCGGCGGCGGAGATCGGGTCGGCGTCCGGATCGATCCGCTTCAGGGGATGGTAGAGCAGGGGATGGTGGGCGACGATCAGATCCACCCGAGCCTCCGCCGCCCGCCGGGCGGCGTCCGGCGTGAGATCCAGACAGACGCCGATACGCGCCACATCCTGCGCCTCCGGCGACGTGATGAGAAGACCGATGGGATCGTTGTCCAGCGCGCTGTCCTCGGGCGCAAGCCCGCGCAGAAACGCAAGCGCCTCATGAAGATTGACCATGTGGGTATTATACCTGCACGCGACTGCGAACGATTTGTTCGACGGATACGTAACGGAAGGTAGGAGAACTCCTCAAATGAGAAGCAAGATGCGTCTTTGGCAGGTAATGCCCGCAATGACGCTGCTAACGATATCGGTAAGCGCCGCGCACGCCCAGCAGGGCGGCGGGATTGTGCGAAGTGGGGCTGCGACCTCCCAGATGGACCCGGGGCTTCAAACATTGCTTGCCGGTAATGTTTACGTTGACCCACGTCTGACGGATGTCAATCAAGGCGCGCTGGAGGAAGCTGCAAAGCAGGGACGTGACAATCCACATACCTTCATAAAGATTGCCGCTCTTGATACACTCCCTAATGGTTATCGAACTCGCGGAGAATATACAACTAAGCTGCATGACAGCCTAAACCTTGGTAAGAATGGGCTAGTTGTCGTTGTGTTCCATAATCACCCGAACACAACAGGGCAAGCGGGTATTACTGTCGTTTCTGATGGTCTCACCAAAGCTGAGGAAACTCAATTAGCAAAAGAAGCCCAGCCCTTGATACTGCGGGATAAAACAGAAGGCATCAGCGCGCTGGCTCAAAATGTTGCATCCAAAGTAAATAATAAGGAGTACGGCGGGCAGGCGTTTCTTTGGGGGATCTTCCTTGTTGTCGTTCTGGCTGTTGTTGTGCTCATCGTGATGGCGTTGCGCAAGAAGAAACAAAATATTGCAGTTGCCCGTGAGCCTGTAGAGGCTCTTCGAGGCAATGTTCTCCAAGGAATCGAGTATCTTGACAATTATGGGGATGTCTTGCCCAAAAATAATCCTGATTCCGATCAAGTTCGAGCGTTTCGTCAAGCGGCGTCTAACAAATACGATCAAGCCAGCAAAATATTGTTGAGCGCTACTGAGGTTACAGATATCAATCGGGCTCAGGGGCTGTTAGATCGCGCGCAAGCGGATATTGAACAAGGGCGGCGTGCGCTAGACCGCGCGACGGGTGGCACGGGAAATATTCCCGGTGATGACGCATTCCGACCGGAGCCGCTTCCTGCGTCACAACCAGAAGTGGAATCGATCCCGCAAAACCAGCGCGGCGTCTCGTTTTTCTCATCGCAGCCAGCTCCGCTGAATAACCTCGTACCCGTGACCATTACCGTCAATGGTGAAAGCCGCCAAGTGCTGGCGACGCCCGAAGAGGCCGATGATTTGCGGCGTGGGCAAATGCCCCAAGTACGCGCCTTCAACGTCAATGGACAGCAAGTGCCGTGGTATGCGTATAACCAATACGATCCATACCGTGATTACTGGCACTATCAGAATTCTGGGTGGGGTGGTTTCGGTGGCGGTTTGTTGGCGGGCTGGGTTGGCGCAGAAGTGCTCGGAAGTCTTTTTGCACCCCATTATGGTGGAGGGTTTGGCCACTCGGGTTATGCGTATTCGACAGACAACGCATATTATCAAGGTTATAACGATGCTGCAAACTTTGGTGGTGGCCAGAACGATGCTGGTGGCGTCGATTTCATGAATCCGGGATCTGGAGACAATTACGACAATGCTGGCGGGGTCGATTTTATGAATGACTACTCCGGTTCTGGAGGCAGTGATTCTGGCGGTTCCGATTTTGGTGGCTCCGATTTCGGTGGTAGCGACTTTGGCGGCGGAGACTTCGGCGGCTCGGATTTTGGCAGCTCAGATTAAAACCGTCTTCCTTGAGGGAGTGGGAGCCATCGCGGCGGGGTCTCCGGAAAGTTCGGAGACCTTGCTGTATCTGCACGGCTGGGCTTGCAGCAAGGAACTCTGGTGTGGCGCTCTGCAGGAGATGTCCGGGTGGTCCTACGGGGTCGCGCTGGATTTGCCGGGGACAGGGGAAACGACGCCCGCGACGGAGAACAGCTCGATGGTGGATATGGCGCGCTGGGTGGCCGAGACATGCGCGCGGCTGGAGCTGGCGTCCGTGACTCTGATAGGACATTCGCTTGGCGGGAACCTTGCGGCGCAGGTGGCGCTGGATTATCCAGAACTCGTGTGCCGGCTTGTCCTGGTGGACGCGGCGCTGGACCGGGCGTCGCTGCCGAAGCGCGCATTTTGGACTTTGTCGCCGCGTTATGGGATGCACGGCCTGCGGCTGATGCGTTTGGCGTCGGAACCGTTCGCCGCCCTGGGGCGGCGGGCGCCGGACAATCATCGAGGCGGACAGTGGCTGGCGATGGCGCGGAGGACGCGACTTTATGTCGATAAGAACCGAGACCCGGATTTGCAGCAGCAGATGCGCTGGCTGTGCGAGAACCCACTTTCCGTACAGCGCCTGGGGGCGATCACGGCGCCGGTTCTCTGGATCCACGGCGTGCGCGACCTGACCATTCCCATTACCTACGCCCGTGAGGCGATCCGTGCGCTGCCGCACTGGACCCTGCACACCGTACCCGGCTCCGATCACTCACCCATGGATTACGACCCTGACGGGTTCGCGCGTATCATCCGCCGCTTTTGCCAGGAGAAGCAAACATTATCTCCCATACCGGGAGAAGCAAACCCATAAATCCCGTGCTTGACGCGCGCGGGGCGAAGTGCTAGAATCGAATCAATCGCTCAGTTCTCTTTCGGAGGTTTTATTGATGAAGACATTCACCCTCGCCGCAATCACGCTGGCGACTCTCGGCGCGATCGTCGCGCCGCAGGCGGCTCAGGCCAAAAAAGCTCCGGCCGCACCGGTCGTACGCATGGAAACGGCCAAGGGCACGATCCTGATCAAGCTGTTCCCCAAGGAAGCTCCTCTCTCCACGGCGAACTTCATCAAGCTGGTCAACAAAGGCTTTTACAACGGACTGACGTTTCACCGCATCGCCGATCTCGATCCGAACTCCCCCTCTAAGATCGTCCAGGGCGGCGATCCGTCCGGCGACGGCACCGGCGGTCCGGGCTGGGAGATCAAGGGCGAGTTCACTAGCAACGGCGTGAAGAATCCGCTCAAGCATGTGGCCGGCGCGTTCGCCATGGCGCGCACCAGCGATTCCAACGACACGGCGGGATCGCAGTTCTATATCTGCGTCAACCCGGTTCCGTTCCTGGACGGCAACTACGCCGTCTTCGGCCAGGTGCTCAAGGGGCTGGACGTGGCCGCCAAGCTGCAAGTCGGCGATAAAATGACCAAGGTGACGATGCAGAAGTAGGGGGAGGCCCTCATCCCCCGGCCCCTTCTCCCAATTCTGGGAGAAGGGGAGTCAGAGTTTTTGAGTTATCAGATCTTACAAACAAAATCCTAATCGGGCTCCCCCTCTCCCAGAATTGGGAGAGGGGGGTGAGGGCTGCAATTTCGGTCGGTAGGCTTTCTCATTGGGAGAAAAGCAATTCGTACGAGCGAAGGAGAGCAACGATGGTCAAACGCGTTCAAGCCCATGTCAGCGGGCAGGTCCAAGGAGTCGGGTTCCGATACTACGCCGTACATGTCGCTAAGGAGCTTGGGGTCGTGGGCGCCGTGCGCAATACGGCGGATGGCGGGGTTGAGGCGAACGCCGAGGGAGAAGAAGGCGTTCTGAACCAGTTTGTCACCGCGCTGGAGCGTGGACCGCACACCGCCCACGTCGATTCCGTCACCACCGCCTGGGGCGAACCCGTCGGCGAATACTCGGGCTTTACGGCTGTTTAAGCCGCGTTTTCTTTTCAGTCGGCCATTGTGGGAGTTCGCTTAGGGGCGCGCCCCGAGAATTCAGTCGCGAATTCAGCGAATTCAGGTATATTTCTCAGCAGGAAATGGGAATGCTCAAAGCGAAGGCTTGCTTCAGAAAGACGGACAAGCGCGCTTATGACCAGCGTTCTTGCTTAATATACACCCACAATGCCGACCCATGACCCGCAATCCATCATTTCAGGCGTTCGCTCCCCGGGAGCGGACGCCTCCGCACGTCCTGGCTCCACCTCGTCTCAAGTCCCGATCCCACTGCCCGGCGGGCAGGATCGGGCGCCCTTTTTTCTTGAATCTCTGAACCCCAGCGACGATGAGTTGCGCCGAAGCGAAGCCCGGTATCGCGCGCTCGTCCTCGCCACCACGCAGATGATCTGGACGGCCGGTCCGGACGGCGAGATGACCTCCTGGCAGCCGGCGCTCAGCGAATTTCTGGGAATCTCCGATGAACAGCTTCGGGAGCGCGGCTGGCTGCACGCAGTCTCTCCCGAGGAGCGGGACAGCACGGCGCAGCTCTGGCGGCGGCGCCTTGCCGAGCATGTCATGTTCGAGGCTGAATGCCGCCTGCGCCGTCACGACGGGGTATACCGGGATTTCTTTATTCGAGGCGTTCCCGTGCTGGAGCCCAGCGGCGCCGTGCGCGAATGGGTCGGCGCCTGCCGGGACATCACGGACCGCAAGGAAGCCGATGAGATGATCCGGTGGCAGGCGTTTCACGATTCGCTCACGGGATTGCCAAATCGAGTATTGTTTCTGGATCGACTGCGTCAGGCCCTCGCGATTGCCGGCCGCAAGCGAGAGCAGGTCGCGGTCTTGATACTGGACATCGACCGGTTCAAAGACGTCAACGACACTCTGGGCCATGCGGCGGGCGACGCCCTGCTTCAGGAGGTCGCGGAGCGCCTGCGGATTTCCCTGCGCGCCGAGGACACCCTGGCGCGTATGGGCGGCGACGAGTTCACGCTCATGATGCCCAGCCTCAAGGATCCGCAGGACGCTGCGCATGTCGCGCAAAAGCTGCTGGAGAACCTGCGGCGTCCTCTGGTAATCGATGGGCACGAGCTGTTTGTCACCGCCAGCATCGGTATCAGCGTCTACCCCCATGACGGTGATGAGGATTCGACACTCCTGCGCCACGCCGATCAGGCTATGTACCGGGCTAAGTCGCAGGGGCGCAACGGCTATCAGCTTTTCACCGAGACGATGAACGCCGAGGCGCTTGGCCGGCTTCTTCTGGAGCACAGCCTTTACAAGGGCCTGGAGCGCAAAGAGTTCACCCTTTACTATCAGCCGCAGATTGAGATGAATACCTGGAGCATCGGCAGTGTCGAAGCGCTGGTGCGCTGGCAACATCCCACCCTGGGGCTTCTGCTGCCGGGGCAGTTTATCCCGCTCGCTGAGGAGATCGGGTTGATCGTGCCGCTGGGCGAATGGGTGATGCGCGAGGCGTGCCGCCAGGGCGCTCTCTGGCGCGAGCAGGGCCGCAATATCCGGGTCGCGATCAATCTGTCCGCGCGTCAGTTCGAACAGGTCGGACTGGTGGAAACAGTGCAGAGCGCCCTGCTCGAATCGGGGTTTCCAGCGGAGATGCTGGATCTGGAGTTGACGGAAAGCACGATCATTCAGAACAAGGACAGCGCTGCGGAAACGCTCGCGACCCTCAAAGAACTGGGCGTGCGGATCTGTATCGACGACTTCGGAACGGGCTACTCATCGCTGTCCTATCTGCGGCGCTTCCCGCTGGACGTGCTAAAGATCGACCGATCTTTTGTCACCGGTCTCGCCGAGGACGTCCGCGATCAAGCTGTCGTCCGCGCCCTGATCGACCTCGCGCATGCGCTCGATCTGGTGGTGGTGGTGGAAGGCGTGGAAAACGTCGCCCAGCGCAACACCCTCTTTGACCTTGGCTGCGACATCATGCAGGGGTTTCTGTTCAGCCCCGCGCTCAGCGTCGAAGACGTCGACGTGTTCCTCGATACAATTCCAAGCACCCGCCGCCACTAAGCAAGCTCTATGCCTGGCGACTGAAGTCGCGGCTAGAAGTGCACGATGTGC
>NZ_JBDSQY010000096.1:0-18732 GCF_039929585.1 Capsulimonas sp. | reverse complement strand
GAGGGCCCCGAAGGACGGGGTGAGGGCCGCTCTTATTCCCAGGTCTTGGGCAGCGTCAGCACCTCTCCGTTGAGAGAAATATAATCTTCCACACCCACGCTCGCCAGCAGATCGGCGGCCATGGGGTCAAAGCCTTCGTCGGATGCGAACTCGTCGCGCAGGTACACGCCGGTCACCTGGGCGACCACAAACTCGCACTTGCTCGGCGGCAGCGCCACGATTTGCAGCAGACGACACTCCAGCGCGGCGGGACACTCCACGATGCGCGGCGGCGCAACGGTTTCGCTGGGTACAGGCGTCACGTTTAAACGAACAAAATCGTCCTTAGGCTCGCCATGCGCCGCCGACTGCGTCATAATCTCGGCCATATAGCGCGGGACAAGATTGATGACGAATTCGCCGCTCTCACGGATATTGACCAGCGTCCGCTTTTCGTTTCCATCCGGCCGAAGGCCAAACGACAGGCCGATCAGTGGCGGATAGTTGGAAAGGGCGGCGTAAGAGCTGAACGGGGCGATGTTCTTGACGCCGGCGCCATCTTGCGTCGAAACGAGCGCGAGCGGGCGCGGCGCGATGAGCTGCGCCCAAAGGCGGGCATTTAAGTCACGGGGAATCTGATCCGCCGGCAGGTACATATCGGTCAATTCCCTTAATTATAAATAACGCAGCGTCAGTGCAAACACCAGAGGCGCCGGCGGATAATAGGCTCGGCGGTAAAATCGGCAGACGGTTTGGAAGGCGCGCGGCGATTTAAGATGGCCGGCGGTTGAAACCGCGCCTGCAAGAGCGCAAAAGTCCCCCTACGGGGACTGCATGATCCTAAACGCCACCGCCTAAAATTGCGTTTTTGTTCGGCGGTATCGCATACGAATATGTAACCCACGCAGGTGGGCTTCCGCGCTCTTGCAGGCGCGGTTTTAACCGCCGGCCATCTTAATCGCGGGGCATTCTTACAATTCGCGGGCTTCTTAACCACCTGGCTCAAATGACGCTAAGCGTCGTAGACGCTCAGCAAAACGCAAACCCTATTCTTCCACCCGAATCGAGTTCTGCACTTCAGTGACGAACTTCAACCGACCGATGATCTCCAGCGCGGAGCGCAGGTTCGCTTCGATCGCCTTGTGCGTGATCCAGACGATCTCGGCGTCGCCGTCGGGCAGGGCGCGCTGGACGACGCTTTCGATGCTGACGTCGAAGTCGCCGAAGACGCTGGCGATGCTGGCGAGAACCTTAGGGCGGTCGTTCGCAACGAGGCGGACATAAAATTTAGCGTCGAGCTGATCGATGCCGACGGCGGGCTTGCTGTCGAAGCACGTACAGCCCAGACGACCAGTAGCGCCGCTGCGGATGTTGCGCGCGGTTTCGATAATGTCGCCGACAATCGCCGATCCGGTTGGCATGCTGCCCGCGCCGCGACCGTAGAACATGACATCACCCACGGCGTCGCCCTGTACGAAGACCGCATTGTAGACATCGTTAACGGAGGCCAGGGGGTGGGTCTTTGGAAGAAGAGCCGGATGCACGCGGACGGACAGCGCGCCGCCCAAGTCCTCGCCGATGCCGAGCAGCTTGATCACGTAGCCCAAATCCTTGGCGACTTCAATATCGCGCTTGGCGATCTTGGTGATGCCTTCCACGGAGATATCGGCGAGATTGATCCGAGTGTTGAAGGCAATGCTGGCGAGGATCGCCGTTTTGTACTGCGCGTCGAAGCCGCCGACATCGCTGGTCGGGTCTGCTTCGGCGTAGCCCCGCGCCTGCGCTTCGGCGAGCACGTCGGCGAAGTCCGCGTCCTCGCTGGTCATCTTGGAGAGAATATAGTTGGTGGTGCCGTTAAGAATTCCGGCGATTCGGTGGAACTTATTGCCGGCAAGCGCCTGTTTGAGCGGCTGGATGATCGGGACGCCGCCGGCGACACTGCCTTCGAAGCTGAAGTCCAGGCCATTCTCTTCCGCCGCATGCAGCAGAGCGTTGCCGGCCTTGGCCATCATCTCTTTGTTCGCGGTGACGATGTTCTTTCCGTTTTTGATGGCGCGCATCACCAGATCGTAAGCCGGATCCAGGCCGCCGACCAGCTCACAGACGATATCGATCTCGGGATCGTCCGTCACATCCTCGGGGCGCGTGGTGAGCATCGCGGGATCGACGTCAAAATCGCGCTTGCGGTCCAGGCTGCGCACGGCGATGCGCTTGACTTTGATCGGCGCGCCGACGCGTTTGGCGATCACCTCGGCGTTTTCCGCCAGGATGCGGGCCGTTCCGCTCCCCACGACTCCAAAGCCAATTAATCCGACATTGATTTGATCTTTGCTCACGAAGGCTCCACATAGAACAACGGCTGCCCGAGCTGTACGAGCTTGCCGTTCTCGGCCACGATCTCAACGACCCGGCCCGATTTTTCCGCCGGCACTTCGCTGTAGGTCTTCATCGCTTCGATGAGACCGATCGTCTGATCGATGGCGACATAATCCCCCACATTAATGAAGGCCGGATCGTCCGGCGTTGGCGAGCGATAGAAGACGCCGACCATCGGCGATTCCAGCGCTACGCGCGTACTGGATTTCGCCGGCGCAGCGGGCGTGGCCGGAGCTGCGGGCGCGGCGGCAGCCGGAGCGGGCGCATGCCAGACAGGCGGCGCGGCGTAAACGAGCGGCGCCTCCGCGCTCACTCCTTTGATCCGAATCGCGATTCCTTCCTGCTCCACCTCCAGGTCGGAAAGCCCATGCTCCACGACCAGCGCAAGCAGCCGGCGTATCGTCTCCGTTGAATTGTCGATCTCGGTCAATCGGTGCTCCCAAATGTGGCGAGTGAAGGGCGATTTCAGAGGAAAACCATCGAAAAACACCCATCGGACCCACCGTAAAAATGCGTTTCGTATTGTAGCATGTGGTCAAATTGAAGTCAAGCGCGGGAGAAGCCAGTTCCCATCGGCAGGAATCGCCGCCCCAGGCGGCGAACCTGCCCCCATCATGAGCCTGAATAATTTACGCGAGCAGATCGACGCCATCGACAATGAGCTGGTCTCGCTCCTCAACCGCCGCGCCGAAGTGTCCCTTCAGGTCGGTAAGCAAAAGGCTTCCGAGCCGAATGTCCGCATCTTTGCGCCGGAGCGAGAGCGGGACGTCATCCAGCGCATCCTCGCACTTCACAACAATGGCGCGCTGCCCAAAGAAGCCCTGGTCGCCATCTACCGGGAGATCATCTCGGCCAGCATCGCGCTCCAGCGCCCCATCACGGTCGCCTACTGGGGACCCGCTGGGACGTTTACCCACATCGCCGCATTGCAGCGGTTCGGGTCGTCGGCGCTGTTCCACGACGCCTCCAACATTCCGGCGATCTTCGGCGAAGTCGAGCGGGGCTTGGCCGACTTCGGTGTCGTCCCCGTGGAGAACTCCACGGAAGGCGTCGTCAACTACACACTGGACATGTTCCACGAGACGGAACTGAAAATCTGCGCGGAGATTTACGTCAACATCGCCCATCACCTTGTCAGCCACGCGAAGTCCATCGCCGACATCAAGCGGCTTTACACCTTCAGTCAGCCGCAGGGTCAATGCAAGCGATGGCTGGAAACGCATCTCCCGAATGTCACGCTTGTTGAAACCATGCCGACCTCACGAGCCGCCGAGCGAGCCGCCGCGGACCCGGAGGGCGCCGGCATCTCCACCGACAAGGCCGCCGAAATTTACGGTGTCCCGATCCTGCAGCCGCACATTGAGGACAATCCGAACAACCGCACGCGCTTCTTAGTCGTCGGACGCAACGAGCCGCCTCAGACGGGCCGCGACAAGACCAGCGTCCTGTTTGCCGTGAAGAACGCCCCCGGCTCCCTCGGCCGCGCCCTGCGCGCCTTCGAGGACCACAACGTCAACCTGAGCATGATCGCCTCCCGGCCCACGCGCAACGTCTCCTGGGAATACGTTCAGTTCGCCGACTTCCAGGGCCACGAAAAGGACGAACCCGTCCAGCGCGCCCTCGCCGAACTGCGCACGCACTCGATCTATGTGAACGTGCTGGGGTCTTATCCGGAGGGGTAAGAGCATTCACTGAAATTAAGAAGCCATCCAGAGAATAGGCTGGCGGTTGAAACCGCGCCTCAGAGATCGCAGAAACCCACCTGTGTGGGTTACATTATCGATTACGGTAACGTCTGAACAACGCGCGTATTGTAAATAGTATCGTCTGGAAACATGTAGTCCGCGCAGGCGGACTTCTGCGATCTTGGAGGCGCGGTTTCAACCGCCGGCGCCCTTGCGATGAATAGCGCAGTGAAACGGTAAAGCTCCGGGAACCGCGCCGGGCGCCATCCTGTTGGAAACTCCATGCGATTTACTAAGATGCAGGGCGTCGGCAATGACTTCGTGGTGATCGACGCCGCCGCGTTTCCCAAGGACGGTGATTTGGCGGCGCTGGCGCTGCATGTTTGCGAACGCCGTTTCGGCATTGGCGCCGATGGGTTATTGGTGGTCGGCCAGAGCGATTCTGAGACGGTTCCCGTGACCATGCGGATGTTCAATCCCGACGGGTCCGAAGACATGTGCGGCAACGGTCTGCGCTGCGTGGGGCTCTGGGCGTTCGCGCGTGGATGGACCGCCGGCGAGCGTGAGTTCCAGGTGGCGACCAAAGAAGGCGTTCGCGATGTGCGCGTGGTGGTATCGGACGCTGAGGCTCGCCATGGCCAATTGACCGTGGATATGGGCCAGCCTCATTTCAAAACCGAGGCGATTCCGTTTTGCGGGCCGACCGGTGTTCCCGTGCAAGACTACCCGCTCAATGTCGACGGCAAAATCTTCTCCATCAACAGCGTCAACACGGGCAGCACGCACACGGTGATCTTCGGCGATCCGCCCAGTGAGGCCGACTTCCTGCACTATTCCCCGCTCATCGAAGAGCATCCCTTGTTCCCGGAACGCACGAGCGTGCTCTGGGCGGTTCCGAACGGCGACTGCGCCATGGAAGTGCGTATTTGGGAGCGCGGCGCCGGCGAAACGCTGGGCTGCGGCACGGGCGCCTGCGCGGTGGCGGTCGCCGCAAAGCGGCAGCGCGTCGTCCCCATGGATTCTGAAGCGATTGAGATCCGTTCGAAGGGCGGCGTGCTGCGCATCGCCTGGGCGGGAGAAGACGCCGCGATCGCCATGACCGGTCCCGCTGATGTCGTCTACGAGGGAGAAATTACGATTGACTGAGACGGCGTCCCGCTATCCGAAACCCATCACCGTACATTCTTTTGATGTTCGCTTCGACCGCCGATCCTTCGGCGAGCCGCTGAGCCGCCTGCGCGCGATCCCAATCATTGACAGTGGCGAGCCGCTCGTGGACCTGCGCGACGCCTGCCCCGATGTGGTTCTGCGCCCCGGCTGTCTCCCGTTCCTACGCAAGACCGTGGCCGAAATGGTCAACCAGGTCCAGGCGGCGCTGCCGCCAGGACACAAGCTCGCTGTGGGAACAGGCCTTCGTACGTGGGAGATGCAGACTGAGATCCGCGTCAATGTCGAAAAATCGATGCGAGAGAAGCACCCAGACTGGAGCGCCGCCTCCCTTCAGCGCAACGTGAACCGGATGGTCGCGCCGCTGGAGTTCAAATCTCCCCCGCCCCACACCACCGGCGCCGCGCTTGATGTCGGCGTCCTCAAACCCGACGGGGAGTCCATGGACTTCACCGCCAGCGAAGATTTCTGGGCGACCGCCCCCACCTATCTGCACACGCTTCCCGAGCACATTCGCGACAACCGTCGCATGCTGATCCACGCCATGGAAAGCGCAGGGTTAACCAACTATGTGGGCGAATGGTGGCACTGGAGCTACGGCGACCAAGGCTGGGCTCTACGCGTCGGCAGCCCGACCGCCTGCTACGGCTCCGTCGTCCTGGAAGACGCCGAAAGCAAACGCATTCCTGAAGAAGAAAAGACGGACGCCAAAACCGTGGCGGAACAGAACAGTGATTAAGTTGATTTCTGGTTGATTTTCAGTCAATCCAAGGTATAATTTTTTCTAGTACGGAGGAAACGACAATGAGTAATATTTTGATCGTTGACGACGAAGAAAAATTATCGCAGCGTGTCTGGTCTGGCTGGGATTCTCCCAGACCTAAACAATCTAAAACGAATTCCCCCAAACAAGAAATTACTTCGTGGCGAAACTTCAAAGCCCATGAGCAGAGGCCTGGGGATATCGTCGTGCTGAATTTGGAAGCAACCGGGGCTCCCACCCTCCAGGAAGCCATAAAACTGCGAGAAACGCAGCCAAAGCTCAAATTCTTTTACGTGATCAATGTCAGCGGGAGCCTATCAAAGCGCACCCTGACCGCTCTCTCACAGCCCGACATCGCATGGGTCAGCAGTGAAGCCAGCGATCAGGAAATGCAGCTTCGTTTGCGCGGCATGATCAAGCGCTCAACTCCACGCCCGCTATTGAAAGACCCGTCGCGGTCGCCGTGGACGCTTCTCATGCCTGATTTGCACAACCCGGAAAGCGGAAGATTGGATGCCGCCCGAACAGCGGAATGGTTTGGAATGCCGCTTAAAACGCTCGCCGGCCTTTTGGGCCGAGGGTATGCGACGGTTCATAAGACACCAGACTCCACGACGCTACAAGAGAGCCTTAAGGTCTTCTTACGTGTCGCCTCTGCCCTTTCCAAGCTCGCGGGTTCACATGAACGCGCTAAAGCCTGGCTGAACACGCCCAGCCAAGATCTGGACGATCATCAGACGCCGCTCTCGGCGATCGCGTTAGGCGACCAGGAGATTATTGCGGAACTGCTGGAAGACGCGCTTGTGGGGCAGCCCGGCTGATGCACACACCCGCCGATCTGGCTCAGATATTGCCAACACTTTCGCATCTTTCTATGCAGGGACATGCGTACCGAGTCATCGATTACAAGTATCTGGCGGCCAATCCTCCGCTGCATCCCAATCGTTATCTCTACGGCTTGGGAGCGCCCGCATCGGGAGCGCGCTTTACACCGAGGGGCGGACCGCAAACAATCTACATGGCGGACGATTTGGCGACGGCCTTCGATGAGGCAAATCCCGTACAAGCCATCTTAAGACTGACTCATCCAGGTCTCGCTTCACCGACGCCACCCGGCGGATATGCATCAATCCTCTATGAATTAGAAACGGTGCTGGATCTGACAGATTCCGTAGTTCAGCATGCGCTTGGGACCGATACTGTTGAGTTGACAAAACCCTGGCGTCAAGCGCAGAAACGTGGGCGTCCGTGCGTCACTCAGATTCTTGGACGAGCGATTTTTGACAATGGAGCTTTTCAAGCCATTCGTTTCGAATCGGCGCGTGTTCCCGGAACCTATTGTCTCTGCGTATTCATAGATCGTTTGATTGCGCCGGCGCATCTGGAAGTCTACGATCCAAACAACAATATTAAGGAGAGGCTGCCTTAAAGCGCTCACACAAGACAAAGCGGCCACCGGTAGATGCCGGCAGCCGCCATGGGTCGATATTCAGTTGTCAGTGAGACTGTTACCAAGCGTGAGGCCGCCGCGCGATCCAGCTCGTCGCAAACACGGATAAAACGTATCTATCCGCGCCTGCACGCTGGCCGCGACTAGCCCGGAAGAAGAATATCATTCTCCCCGACGCGCCCGGATTTTCAATTCACCAGTAAAATGCCCAACCTAGCGCGCAATTAAACCCCAGTTCGCAAAAATAATTTTTTAGTGATAAAATACAGCTGGGGGACACTCAGTTGACAAGCATCGATCTGACGGATCAGACGTACGAAGCGCTCCTGCGCGCAGCCACCGAGCAGGGCGTCACTCCGGCGGAATGGATCGCTTCGGCGCTTTCCCACTCAGAAACAAATTCGGCCCATATGCGTATCCGCAAGCATCGCCATGCGAGCGGCGATACCTCCATCAACACTGCCGATATTGACGCGGATCTCATTCGCGAATATGAAGCGCGCTTCGGTCATACTCGGACAAACGGCGCCCCGCCAATCTTGTGATCGTTATTTTCCGATACAAAAACGTGAGAAGATCTCATGAATGATATCTTCCGTCGCCGTCTCCCCCGTCACTTCCCCCAGTGACATCAGCGCCCCGCGCACATCGATGGAGATAAAGTCGGCCGGCATCTGATTGCTGAGTGTCACGAGCGCATCATCTAGACGCGACTGCGCATCTTCTAAGGCGCGCCGATGGCGCGAGTGGGAGATAATGGCGCCGGCGGACGCCGTGTCGGTGACACCGCCCGCGAGCACACGCCCAGCGATGGTTTCTTCCAGCGCTTCAATTCCAGCGCCAGTAAACGCCGACACGCAAACGGCGTCCGCGCCAGAGTCTTCGGGCATTTGGATATCGCACTTGTTCCAGACGATCAGATGAGGCGTTTCGCCTAGCTGCGCGCGCAAGGATCGGTCCTCTTCCGTTTCTCCCGTAACGGCGTCCAATACCAAGAGCACGAAGTCGGCGCCGCGCAGGCTTTCCAGCGAGCGCTCGACGCCGAGTTTTTCCACAAGGTCATCCGTGTCGCGCACTCCGGCGGTGTCAACGGCGCGTACGGGAATACCCCGAATATTGACGCTTTCCTCCAGCGTGTCGCGCGTGGTCCCCGGGATCGGCGTGACGATGGCGCGGGAAACGCGCAGCAGAGCGTTCAGCAATGATGACTTGCCGACATTGGGCCGCCCGGCCAGAACCATCTTCAGCCCCTCACGAACTAAAATCCCCCGGTCCGCCGTTGCAAGCAGACGTACGATTCGGGACTGTGCTTCTCGAATTTCCCTCTCGCACAGCTCCATATCCAGCTCGCCGACATCTTCCGAAAAATCGATGGAAGCTTCGATGAGAGCCATCAGCCTCAGGATCAAATGCCGGATCTCGGCGACTTCTGCACTCAGTCGTCCGGACTGCTGACTGCGCGCAAGCGTCAGCGCCTCATCGGTCCGCGCTGCGATAATATCGCCAACAGCTTCCGCCTGCGCGAGGTCCATCTTGCCATTCAAATAGGCGCGCTGCGTAAACTCCCCCGGCTGCGCCAAACGCGCGCCGCTGGTCAGCAGTCGGCTCAAAATCCGCCGCAGCGGGACCGGCCCGCCGTGCGCTGAAATCTCAACCACATTCTCGCCGGTATACGACCGGGGCGCATGAAAAATCGCGAGCAAAACGTCGTCGATCACGGAACCGTCGTGCGCCAGCACATCGGCGCGGTGCAGCGTATGACCGGCGTACGAGGCGCTGGAAACATCGCGGGGACGCTTCGTGACGGCGTCGGTCACGGCGAAGGCCTGGGGGCCGCTGACGCGGATCACGCCGATGCCGCCGACGCCCGGAGGCGTGGCGAGGCTGCAAATGGTGTCGTCTAAAGAGGGTATCACGAGGGGATTATACCTGGGGTTTGAAAGCGAGGCTTGTCAGGAGACTAGTTCTGTTCGGCAATCGCCACCGGGTGGCATGCCGGCGGCTTTGCGCAGGCATGTCTCACGTACGAAGCGGAACGTGTCGTTTCTTCTCGATCGCAATCCATGCCTGCGCAAAGCCGCCGGCATGCCACCCGGTGGCGAAGCGAGCGGTCTGTTAGACAGTCCCGGAAGCGGCGTGCTTGGAGGCGCCGACGTCCAGGCTGAAGAATTCCAGAACGTCGTCGAGCCGGTCCGTTTCGCCGTGGCAAAGCTGGGTCACTTCGACTTGGTTCTGGCGAGCCGTCTCAATCGCGCGCCGCTTGCGGTCGATTTCCAGCTGAAGCTCGGCGATCTCCTGCTCCGCGCTGGTGGTGAAGGCGGCAGTGTGCGCGGCGACGGTGTCGGCGTAGGAGGCGAGCGCGGCGAGCTTGCGGGAGGCGTCTGCGACAATAGTGTCGGGCGTCGCGCCGATCGCTTTGCCCATCGCGCCCAGGGTGACGCCGATCGTCTGGCGGCGGATCTCCAGCGGCACTGAGGGGGGCATCGACGACAGCATATCCAGCATCTGCTCGGCGGTGAACGGCGCGGCGGGAACGCCCGCCTGCTGATAGATCTCTGTGAACGACAGGTTCTGCGGCTCGCCTGTCGACGTCACGATCGCCGAGGCCGCCTGCTCCACGGCGGAGAGGCTCGGTCCCGAGGTCTGTTCGAGCAGCTGCTCCACCGTGCGCGAAGGCGCGGACTTGGGTCGTGTGGGCAGCGGCGGCGGCTCGCCCGCCAGCTGGGCGTCGATCGCGGCGTATGGGTCCGACGGGTCATGCCCGCTCGCCGCCTGATGTGTCACGGTCTCAGGCGGCAGCTCCACGACCAGCGACGCGACCTTCCGCAATTTTTCTCGAAAATCCATGGATGCTAATACTCTCTCGTTGCTTGTTCAGATGCCTACACCGGCGCTTGCCGCCGATGACCCACCCCGGCGCTTCGCGCCACCCCTCCGGGTGACCCACCCCAGCCGTCATCTGCTCAAACGGCGCCAGTTCGTCCAGCAGCTGCGTCATCGATTCGGTCTGATACACGACGCCTTCGATGTCCGATAGGACCTGCTCGGGCGAGCGCGCACGGATCTGGTCGTTGATCAGCCCGAATGTGTCTTCCAGCAATTCCATCTGGTAGTTCAAATTGGTGAGAATACGGCCGATCTTGCCGACGAACTCATGGCGCTGTTTCAGCACGTCGATGCGCTTCTCCAGAACAGCTTTGGTGTTCAAATCGGTCTCCTCGTCGCGCAGACGAGTCAGATTCTCCATATCGCCGTTATAGGACGCCTGAACGTCCTTGACGACTTGGGGAACCCATGCGGACGGAGGACCGGAAAACCGCGCGGCGGTGAAGTTGTGCGGCTTAGGGCCGCTGGATGGACGCTGGCGCTGCGCGTTTCCCGAGGGCTGCGAGCGATTGTCCTGACACTCTTCCCAAATGGAGATAAGATAGTTTCGGAAGTGCAGTTCTTTGAGAGCGAAGATAAGAAACTTTTCCAGCAGAAAGTCGAGCTTGCGCAGCATCTCGCCGAACCACTTTTGATCCGTCTGCGCCTGCGCGTAGATCTGTCCCTGGACCATCTCCAGGTGCGCGAAGCGCGCCTGCGTTTCTTCCTGCAATTGCGGCAGCGTCTCGGCGCGGAACTGCTGGCTGCGCTTGCGGCGCGCCATTTCTTCCCGCTGCGCCAATCTCCCGCCGTACCACTTCGTGTCGGGAATGAACAGCAAGTAGGCCGCTTCCGCGGCGAGCGCCACCAAAAGAGGAAGGGGGTTCCCGATCGCAAAGGAAAGCGACCCAGCGCTGGCGAGGCCGACGACGTTTGCGCTTTCTTTCAGCGCTTCTGCAAAACGATTGACCTGAGCCATAACACTATTATACCGGAGCTTATGCCCCGCATCCTCACGCGTCTCATGGAAATTGCAGCGCAATTACTTTAAGAATCGCGCGAGGACGCTTTATGTTGAAGTTAGAGTTTCCGGAACGCCGCGCAGACTTCCCTGCGCAGCTCGGCGAATTCGGGCATGTTCTCCGGCTCATCGCGCCATGCGAGGCCGCAGTCGGCCAGATTGTAAGTGGCCTGGATGTAGGCGCCGGGCACGATTTTGCCCTGATCGTCACGATCACGACCGAGCAGCCAGATCGTGTCCGCCACACGCAGGGCCGCGTCCACATCGTGGGTCACGAGGATGAACGTCTTCAGTTCATCCGACGCCGCCATCTCGCGGATAAAGCCGATGACACGATCCACGGCCACCATGTCCAACCCCGAGAACGGTTCATCCATCAGCAGAAAATGCTCCGAGCACATGAACTGCTGCGCGATCGCCACACGCTGGCGCTGGCCGCCGGACAGCTGCGCAGGATACTTACTCCCGTGCTCCTCCAAGCCGAACCGCGCCAGAATGTCAGTGGCTCGCTTGGCGATCTCAGCGCCCGGAAGCCTGGCCTGTTTGCCGGCAACGACCAGGTTTCCGCGCACGGTGCGGTGCGCGAACAGGGGATAGTTCTGCGCGATGACGCCCACCATGCCCCGCTGCACGAGAACCTGCTCCTGCTCCACGAGCACCTGTCCCGTATCTGGCTTGTCGAGGCCGGCAAGAATCCGGAACAAGCATGTCTTACCGACGCCCGATGGTCCGAGGAGCGCCACGACCTGCCCCTGGGTCAACCCTGGTCGAACCAGGTTCTTGATCTCCAAATTGACATCGCGCAGGATCTTATTGCCGCCCAGCGTCAGAGACACATTGTCCAGCTTCAGGAGGGTTTCTCGATGTTCATAAGCGTGTGGGCTCATTATTTTCTCTCCAGGGTTAGATCGGCGTAGGGGCAGACGAGCCGGCGCACGAAGCCGATCGCATAGTCCTGCACTAAACCCATCAGCAGAATGACGATTTGGATGGCGAACACTTCGGGAAGCAGGAAGTGCTTGCTTTCACCGAGCAGCATCGCGCCAACGCCGCCTTCACTGCGGACGATCCCTTCGACCATCGTGAGCA
The DNA here is from genome assembly GCF_039929585.1 of Capsulimonas sp. Taxonomy (NCBI): domain Bacteria; kingdom Bacillati; phylum Armatimonadota; class Armatimonadia; order Capsulimonadales; family Capsulimonadaceae; genus Capsulimonas; species Capsulimonas sp. The sequence continues at coordinate 6,337 of NZ_JBDSQY010000096.1, read as the reverse complement.
TCATCCAGCCCATCGCCGCATTCTGGCGCAGCACTTCGAACGCCTTGTCGGCGGTCCCTAAAATCACGACTTCCCAGACGACGCGCCATTCGCTCATGCGCAGGGTGCGGGCATGGTCAAAATCCCCTTTGGGAATGGCGGCGATCACGGCCGCCATGGACGTGATATAGAACACGGAGATGCTGAATATCAGCAGGGAAAGCTTGAGCGGATGTCCGCCGCCGAAGATCAGCGTGAAGACAAACGTGAAGCCGACGATGCTGAGAAAGCGTCCTTTGGAAAGCGCGGTAACCAGGGGCCGAAATACCGGAAGCACCGTGCTGTACGCCAGCAGCAGGGAGATGACGCTCGACCAGAGCAGCGCTTCCACGTTCAGCTTAAAGCTCGTCCCAAGCTCCTGTCCCAGCCCCTGTCCCATCCACAGCGTTTGGAGGGCGTGCAGGGTCTCCATGGGCCTTGGCAGCGCCTTGAACGGAGACATAATCCAAAGGATCAAGGCGATGGCCAGTTCGACAATCACGATGAGCTGCATTGTTGCGTTGGACACGAGACGGTTGGGCATAAAGGCCGCGAAGGCGTCCCAGCGGCGGGAGCGCTGGCGGGGACCGAGATCGCCGTGAGAGACTTTGCCCTGACCGGGCGCGCCGGCAAGGATCGGCTCCGGCGCGGCCGATTTCTGATTTGGATCAGCTTCGTTCATTGTTAAAGAACCTATCACTAAAAACTACGGCGCCGGGTTTCCCCAGCGCCGTAGTTACGAACCTCGTTATCGGTTCGTTCCGATGACGATCTCGACACGCCGGTTTCTCGCCCGGCCCTCCGGAGTCGTATTCGGCGCGATCGGGTTCGAGTCGCCGTGTGCGAAGACACGGACGCGTCCTTCCGGGAAGTTGACCGGAGATTTGGCCTCCAGCCACTGCTTCACGGCGAAGGCTCGGGCTTCGGACAGCGGCTTACTGGTGGCCGGGTTGCCCTGGTTATCCGTGTGACCGTGCACCTCAACCACCGTACCGCTCGCGATCAGCAGGCTGCGCAGCAGCTTCTGCAGTTCCTGTTTGGCCTGCGGCGTGAACGTGGCCTTGCCCGCGTTGAACTGGATATTCCAGTTACGCCGTCCGATAACCGCTGTGATCGCTTTCTTTTTGTTATAGATCGGCTTCACCGCCGCAATCACGGTTTTATTCGGCGCGACTTGTTTGGCGACATCGCTCAGATAGGACGTGTCGATGATCGAGTCCGCCGATGGGAACGTCGGCACCAGTTCAGGATACTGTGACTTCACCAGATTGCCGAAGTCGGTATATGTCGCGGCGACCAGGTTGGACGATCCCGGCACCAGGCCGAAGGCCAGCAGGCTGTCGGCCAGGTTATTGACCGAGGAGCCGCCAAGTTCGACGCTCTCGCCCGTCTTGTCCGTTTCCGTGACGCCCCGGAAGTACTTGGACCAGAATTCCGGTCCGGCGTCCGCCTCATGATAAAGCTCGGCGCTGATTTCCGATCCACGCTGCAAGGCGGCCGGGCTCGCTTTGATGGCGTCGCCGCCTTCGGCGATCGCCGCGATCATGCCATCGACCGTGGAGCGGTTGGACCGCATCCATTTGTCGATCCCGATCACGACGCACGGCATCTGCGAGCTGTACTCTTTCGTTGAAACGATGGAGACCAGTCCGCCCTTCTTTTCGGCAACGGCGACATCGCCTGGGGTCCAGGTAACCACCGCATCAACGGTAATCGTTTTCGTTTCGCCGGTCCGCTTGCCGTTGCGCACCACGGGCCGCGTCTCGGAATAGCCTGCGATATATTTCTGCGTGGCGTCGATATAGTCCGACGCATTCACCCAGTTCAGCGCGTCCGGATCGTATGTCTTCTCATCCGGGTTGGTGCGCAGTCCATTGTCGCCCAGCCACTTCTGCGCGATGTTCCAGTCGCCATCGCGAACGACGCCGGCGACAAAGCCGCCGCGCGAGGCCGACGGGTTCGCCTTCCACTCAGCCGGCCCCATCAGTTTGTCTTCGCCACGCGAATAACCGGCGGCGTCCACGATCTTCGCCTGGTACTCCGGTCCGATACGGCGCAAAACGGGATTCAGGCCCTGCAAGAAGGCCGCGCCGCCGTCACCCATAATGGTGATGAAGTGGGCGCCCTTAGTCGGCTGCGGGTTGCCCTGGCTAAGCTCGGTGGCGAACGACACCAGCGCCTCTTGGAGCTTACTATTGTCATCCTGGCGCGACCATTTCAGGTTGACGCCGTGCTTGGCCATCAAGCTGCCCTGGGTCGCCTGAGCTCCGCCGTTGGCGAGCAGAATTCCCATCTGCGCGTTCCAAGCGTAGCCAAGAAAACGAACTTCCGGCTTGTTCGCGACACCAAGGCCAGTGCCGGGCAGAACAAATTTGGCGTCTGGCGACGCAGCCGAATTCGGCGCCTCTCCGAGCGTGACCTTCCCAGGAATGACGGTCTCTTTCACCGCCGCGCTCGGCGCGATCTTGCTCCATAGGCGCCATACGCCGATGCCCAATCCGATCAGAACGATCAGGATAATCACTTTCCCCAACGGTTTTATTTGCATGCGCAATCTCCTCAAATCGCGAGTCCGCCTCTCGGGCGTCCCGCAAAACCTCGGCCGCGCATCGTCTATACGTGCTGCGACGCGACACAATAGTGTATCATAGTTTCCCGCGATGCCGTCTCTCAGCGGCCGGAAAATCATATGCTTACGAAGAATATGACCACTATTCCCATGAAAAGTTGCACCTGGGAGACTTGCGAGGCAAACAAATTAAAAAGCTTTTGTCTACTTGTATGCATTCATACAAGCATCCCCTGGGTATGTTATGGTAGAATGAAGAGTACGCAGCCGGAGACGTTTTGAGGCCCATCGCCCGAAGATGATCGATTCGCAGCGAAAATTTGATTCTTTAATACGGCGCCTGGAAGGTTACGCGAAGCACAGCCCGCGTGGCTACTCTTTTGGCGTCGCTTGTCTTGCCGCTCTTGGCTACGCCTACATCTTTGTCATCCTGGCCGTTATGATGGCCGCGATCGGCGCCCTGATCTATTTCGTTTACTGGACCGTCCTGCACCTGCGCCACCCCAGCGCCGGCCCCGCAGACTTCGCCCGGCTCATCCTCCCCGTCCTGCTCGCCACCCTGGCCGTGATCGCTGGGATCGTCCACACCTTCCGGGTGGAGGCGCCCGCCCCCGAGGGGCCGGAGCTGCGCCGTGAGATCGCGCCGCGACTGTACGCTATGCTGGAGGAAATCTCCGCCGAGCTGAAGGCGCCCCGCTTCGACCGCGTACTGCTCACGGACGAGTTTAACGCCTCGGTGGTCCAGACGCCGCGCTTCGGCCTGATCGGGCGAAACGAGAACTATCTGATCCTCGGGCTTCCTCTGCTTCAGGCGCTGCCGCCGGATCAGTTCCGCGCTGTCATCGCCCACGAACTCGCACATATTTCCGGCAACCATAGCCGGTTTGCAGGATGGATCTACCGGCTGCGCAAAATGTGGTTCCAATTGCTGGAAAACCTCGACGGTAATTGGCTCTTCCTCCCCTTCTTCCTCTGGTACGCACCGTACTTCTACGCCTATACTTTTGTTCTGGCCCGCGCCAATGAGTATGAGGCCGACCGATGCGGCGCCAAGCTCGCCGGAAAAGAAGTGATGGCGGAGGCGCTGGTGCGCACCTCGGTCTCGGGACGTTTTTTGGGCGAGGCGTTCTGGCCCTCGATCTACAAACGCGCCGACCATGAACGGCAGCCATCGGTCCGACCCTACAGCATGATGTTCCGCGACGGCGAGCAGCGAGCGGCGCTCGCTTCAGGAGCGGCCGCCTGGATGCGCCAGGCCTGGGAATCGAAGACCGACACCACCGACACCCACCCCGCCCTGCGCGACCGCCTTGCCGCCCTCGGCTTCCGAGGCGTTGCCGCCGGTCCGCTCGACGGCGCCCGGCCGCCGCTGCCCGCCCCCGAGCCGGTCGCCGAAAGCGCCGCGCAGCGTTATCTGGCGGGGGTCGAAGAGCGGTTCGCCAAGGTGCTGGACATTGAATGGACCAAAGAAGTCGAAAAATCCTGGATCGAGCAGCATAGCAAGGCGCGCCAGCTGTGCATGCGGCTGTCAAATTACGCCCAGCAGGAGATGACGGATCCACTCACGCCCGACGAGCATCTGGACCGCGCCCAGCTCTCCGCCCGCTTCCACAGCCCAGCCATCGCCGTCGGCCTGCTTCAGCAGTTCCTGCAGCAGTACCCCAGCAGCATACGCGGCCTGCTGCTCATGGGCCATCTTCAGCTGGAGATCGGCGACGAGGCGGGGGTCGAGACGCTGGATCGTGCGCTGCGAATGAACCCCGAAGAGCGGCCGGACATCTGCGAACGGATCGCCGCCTTTTACCGGGCGCGCGGCAAGCACGCCCGCGCCAGCGAGTACGAGCGCCGCGCGCACCTCACATATCGCCATGAAGAGCTCGCCCAGATGGAGCGCAGCACGCTGGACCGGGGCGACCAGTTCCTCAATCACGGATTAGCCGCCGAGCGCCTCGCCGTCCTGCGTCAGCAGCTCTCGCGCTGCCCGGAGATCGAAGCGGCGTATCTGCTGTGCAAGCAAGTTCGCCACACACAGGGCGAGCCGCTGTATGTGCTCGCGATCGATACCCGCAGCAACTGGCGCCGACTTCAGGCGGAGATCGATTTCACGGAGCTGAGCGACGACATCGTCAAGCACGTGGAGCTGCCAGGCAACACCAGCATCGTTTTCCTCTCTGGCCGTTACACATGGCTGCGCAAGGTCGTCGCCGCCATGAGCAACGCCCGCATCTATCGCATTTCCGAACGCTAGGGCGTATAATATCCCTTGCAGGGCGACGCGGCCCCACAAATTCCGTCTTGGGATGACTTGTGGATCCCAAGGCGCGACCTGAGGCACGCTCCATGAAACCGCAAAATTTCCGCCGCTGGCTTTCGTACGCCCTGCGGCATCGTCCCCTCCTCGCCGCTTCCCTGATCGCCCTCGTCATCGGCATGGGCGTCGATGTCCTGCTGCCGCGCGCTGTTGGCTTTGTCATCGATCGTGTGCTCGCCGTTCATGCTTTGAGCGCCGGCCGAGTGTCGCTTCCCCTGCTCGGCTCCCTATCCATCACGCAGGCGCTCTGGACGATTTTAGGTGTACTGATCGTCACCCTCTTGATCCGCGCGATTACCGGCTATTTCACGCGCATGTGGCTGAGCGTTATCGGCGAGCGCGTGCACCTGGATCTGCGTCGCGACCTGTTCGTGCATCTCAATCGCCTGCCCATCAGCTACTTCGACAACAACTATACCGGCATGATCATGGCGCGCATTACGACGGACGCCGATGCTCTCTGGCATCTGGTATACGAAGGCGCGTTCCAGGTAGTGGCGCCCGCGCTGACCGTGGTCGCCGTCCTGATCGTTCTGTTCGCAACGCACGCCAAGCTGACGATGTTCGCGCTGATGACCGTTCCGCTGATCGCGATCATCTACGCGCGCATGCGCAAGCACGCGAAGCGCGTCTCCGAGGCGCAGCGCGACGCCGTCGCGACCGTCTTCTCTCGGCTTCAGGAACGCATTACCGGTATGCGGCTCATTCGGGCGCTCGGTCAGATAGAAACCGAAAGCGATACGTTCACTCAGGATCTGCGCACGCTCTACGAGCACAATGTGGAATCGATGCGCGCATGGTCAAAACTCGGCGTGCAAAGTCAGTTTATTACCAGCGCCACCACGGTCGCCATTCTATGCCTGGGCGGCCTCGCCGTTCTCCATGGAACGCTGACTGTGGGCGAACTGGTCACGTTCTATCTCTACGCGGGAATGCTGTTCGGGCCGATCCTCCAGATGACCCAGTCCGCGAACATCTTCACCACCGCCGATGTCGCCATCGACCGCATCTTCAGCCTGCTTGGAACGCCGATCTCCCAGGAATTCGCGGGCCAGAAAGAGCACTGCCCCCGTATTTCGGGCGCCGTGGATGTCCGCGATCTTGCTTTCGAGTACAATGCTGGCCATCCCATCCTGCACGACCTCTCGTTCTTTGTGCCCACCGGGCAGAAGGTCGCGCTGGTCGGACCTTCCGGAGCCGGCAAAACGACGATGGTCAATCTGATCTGCCAATTTTATCAGCCGTCGGGGGGACATATCTTTGTCGACGGCATGGCGATCGACAGCCTGGAAATTGAGAGCTACCGGCGCCAAGTCGGCTATATGTCTCAGGAAAGTTTCTTGTTCTCCGGCACGATTGCCGACAATCTGCGCTTCGCCAAACCCGACGCGACCCAGGAAGAAATGGAAACAGCGGCGCGCAAGGCGAACGCGCATGAT
>NZ_JBDSQY010000095.1:0-11951 GCF_039929585.1 Capsulimonas sp. | reverse complement strand
CCGCTATTGCCCCCGGACGGTTCGGCCCCCTGATCCTGCTGTTGAGCTTCGTACTCGCTGGCGGGATCTTGGGCTGGATACTGGCGCGCTTCGTGCGGCTGGGAATTTCCCCCGCGCTGCTGGCGCATGGTCGGCGCGTCATCACGCGCGGCGAAACGGCGATCGTGGTGCAGACCACGCCGGCCGACATCGCACAGGCGATGACGCTGCTGCGGCAAGTCACGAGCGGGCAGCCCGTCACCTTCTCCTTCCCAAGCGCCGGACGGGAGCTCAAAGAGCGCCCCGAAATCCTGCTGCGACCCGCGCGGCCGGCCTCGGAGCGGCTGGGAATCGAGATCGGCCTCGTCACCGCCGCCGTCCATCAACTCAGCAATACGCCGACTTCCTCTAAACCGCTCTATCAGCGTCTGAATGAGAGCGAATCTTACCTGCACGCCGTTGGCATCGAATTGAACGAGGCCGTCAAGCAGCATGAGTCCGTGTCGCTCGCCGCCGAGTGGCTGCTGGACAACACTTATATCATTCAGGAGCACATTGATGATATTCGGCGCAACTTCGGCCCCAAATTTCACCGAGAACTGCCCATTCTGGCCAGCGGTCCACAGTCAGGCCTGCCGCGCGCCTACGGAATCGCCGCCGAAATGATCGCGGAGGCCGACGCCCATGTCGATCAGGGCGACATCCTGAACTTCCTCGAGTCGTATCAAACTGTCACGCCGATCACCATGGCCGAACTCTGGGCGCTGCCGCTGCTGATGCGCCTGCGGCTGATCGAAGCCCTGCGTTCGCTGACGGTGCACGTGCGCCGTCGTCAGCGCGAGCGCATTCTTGCCGACTTCTGGGCCAACCGCCTGCGCACGGCGGCGCGCAACGATCCGGACAGACTTCTCAATATGGTCTCCGATCTTGCAGAGCGCATTCCCAATCCCAGCGCGCACTTCGCGGACCAATTGCTCGGACACCTTTACGATGAAGAAGCGGCGCTCGCCCCGGTCCATGGGTGGCTGGAGCGCAAGCTGAAGTCCAGCCTGACGGAAGCGATCCAGCAGGACCAGCGCGAGCAGACCGCCGAGCAGGTGTCGCTCGGCAATGCGATCACCACCCTGCGCGCCCTCTCCCATCTCGACTGGCGTGATATCTTTGAGCGCTGCTCCGCGATCCATAAGACGCTGACCGAAGACCCGGCCGGCGTTTACGCCGGCATGGACTTCACGACGCGCGACTCGTACCGTCACGAAATCGAGATCATCCATAAGTGCAGCGAGCACACCGAGTTCGATATCGCCGACAAAGTCGTCGCGCTCGCCGCAGACGCTCCGGGAGGGCTGGAGCGCCATATCGGCTACTGGCTCGTCGATCAAGGCAGGACCGAGCTGGAGGCGGCGCTCAAGGCGACGCCGAAATTCCCCCTGCGCCTGCTGCGCGCCGTACGCAAAAACCATGTTCTCGTTTATCTGGGCGGGGTCGCCGTCTTGACCCTTCTGATCCTGGGCGGCGTGATCCATGAAGCGCGCGAAGGCGGCCAGGATGCGCTGTTTCTGATCATCCTCACGATCTTCGCTCTGCTGCCGGCGAGCGAAGTCGCAGTCCAGGCAATCAATTATCTCGTCACACGGATGATCCCGCCGAAGCCGCTTCCCAAGCTCTGGTTCGAGGAAACGGGGATTCCGGACGAGTTCCGCACCCTGGTCGTCGTGCCGATGATGCTGCTCACCCCGGCCTCGATCCGCAAGGAAGTGGAGCGGCTGGAGATCCGCTATCTCGCCAACACGGACGCTAATCTACGCTACGCCCTGGTGGCGGATTACGCCGACGCGCCGCATCAGCACATGCCCGAAGACGCCGAGCGGCTGGATGTGGCCGCCAACGGCATCCGTCAGCTGGATGAACGTTACGGCGAAGGCCGCTTCTTTCTGTTTGCCCGCGAGCGCAAGTGGAACGACGGCGAAGGGAAATGGATTGGATGGGAGCGCAAGCGGGGCAAGCTCGAAGAGCTCAACGCCTACCTCGCCGCCCATCCTGAGGAGCGGCCGGACGGCCTCCTGCGCGTAGGCGATCCCGTTCTGCTGGAGGGGATCAAGTTCGTCATCACGCTCGACGCCGACACTCAGCTTCCCGCCAATACCGCCCGTCGCATGATCGAGACTCTCGCTCACCCATTAAACCGGCCGGTGATCGCGCAGGACCGCAGCCATGTCGTGCGCGGTTATGGCATCCTGCAGCCTCGCGTCAGCACCAGCCTGCCGAGCGCAACAGCCACGCTGTTCTCACAGATCTTCACCGATCCCACTGGGACGGACCCGTACACGCACGCCATCTCCGATGTCTATCAAGACCTGACGGGCGAGGCGAGCTACCATGGCAAAGGCATCTACGACCTGCACGCCTTCCATAGCGTGCTGTCCGGGCGTTTCCCCGAGAACCATCTGCTCAGCCATGACCTGATCGAAGGCAGCCATGTGCGCGTGGGGCTGGCGTCGGACATCGAGCTATTCGACCTATTTCCGGAGGATTACCATACTTACGCCGGCCGGCAGCACCGATGGGTGCGCGGCGACTGGCAGATCACGGACTGGATTTTCCCCACCGTGCCGTACGGCGACGGGACGCGCGTACGCAATCCCCTGCCGCTGATGAACCGTTGGAAGATCTTCGATAACCTGCGGCGCAGTCTGATGCCGCTATTCATGACGCTGCTGCTCGTGCTGGCCTGGCTCTTTTCGCCGGTCTCCACGATCTGGGCGCTGCCGGTGCTCGCCGTCTTCCTGCTGCCCTTTGCGCTTCAGATCGTCACGCTGTTCACCACTCCAATCGGCAACGCCTTCATCCCCTGGGCCGACTTAGAACTGACCGGGCAGCGCACCCTCGTCAATACGTCCTTTACGCCGCATCAGGCGATACTGGCCGCCGACGCCATCGTCCGCGTGTGGTGGCGGCGCCACGTCACCCACAAACACTTGCTGGAGTGGACGACGGCGCAGGAAGCGCAGAACAAGGCCAAGGACAAGCAGACGCGCTTCATCGGCAAGCTCTCCTGGTACTCTTTAGCGGCCATTGCCATCTCCCTTGTGATAGCGGAATGGCATTTGAAGCATGTGGATTCAGCGCCGATCTTTTTGCTGCTCTGGACGATCTTCCCCCTGGTCGTCGCGCTGCTCAACACGCGCACGCCGACCCAGGAAACCCGGCCTCTGCTCGCCGCCGACAAAACGTATTTGCGGCGGGTCGCGCGGCAGACGTGGCGGTTCTTCGATGAATTTGTCGGCCCGCAGACCAACTGGCTTCCGCCGGACAACTATCAGGAGTTCGTGCGCCATGAGGTCGCCAATCGCACGTCGCCGACCAATATCGGCCTGCTGCTGCTGGCCGATGTCTCCGCGCACGACTTTGGATATATTACAATCGACAGTCTGATCGATCGCCTTGACGAAACGATGGCGACGATCGATAAGATGGAGAAGTACGAGGGGCATCTGCTCAACTGGTACGATACCACCACGCTCGACACGCTCAAGCCCGAATACGTCTCGATGGTGGACAGCGGCAATCTGCTCGGACATCTTTGGGCGATGGACCGCGCGGTTCCCGATCTTCTGAATGGCCCTCTGCTGCGTCCCGAAGGGCTGCTTGGAATTGCGGACAGCCTCGGCCTGATGCGCGAGGGTGTGGAAAGCCAGGAAAAGAGCGCCGAGCGCTGGGCCGTGCAGACGGCGAAGATCGAATCGCATCTCGCGGCGCGCTGGGGCGGCATTCAGGAGCAAGTCGAGCGCCTGCGCGATCTGAAGCCGCTCGGAGAAGAGGTCGCCCGAAACGCCGAGCGCCTCCCCACCGTGAGCGAAAGCGCCCGGTATTGGGGCGTGCAGGTGCGCGCGCAGATCAACGCCTGGAATGAGATCGTCGATCGCTATCTCCGATGGGTGGAAGTGCTCGCGCAGCCGCCGCTGGAAGGCCTGATTACGCTCAGCCCCGACGCCCACGAATGGCGCCGCCAGGCGCTGGCCGCCACTCCTTCGCTGTATATGATCGCCACGGGCGCCGTTCCCGGCCTCTCCGTGCTGACCTCGCTGCACGGCCGCAAGGACGAACTGCGGCTTTCACCGCAGCTCTCGGAATGGCTGGACCGTCTGCACGAATCCTCCGCACAGGCGCAGTGGCATGCCGGCGAACAGATCGGCAAAGCGCAGAAATCGATCGACTCGATGAAGGCGCTGTCCGACGGCATGAACATGCGCTTCCTGTATGTCCCCGAGCGCCGCGTGTTCTCGATCGGCTACAGCGTCAGTGAACGCCGTCTGGACAACTCCTACTATGACCTGCTCGCCAGCGAAGCGCGCCTTGGCAGCTTCGCCGCCATCGCGCGCGGCGATATTCCCGTGGAGCACTGGTGGGCGCTCGGCCGCACTTTCAAGTCCGTGCATGGCCGGCGCGTGCTCCAATCGTGGAGCGGCACCATGTTTGAGTATCTGATGCCGACGCTCGTGACGCGCACCTATCAGAACTCGCTACTCGACAGCGCCTGCAAAGACGCGGTTGCGACGCAGCGGGACTATGCGCGCCGTCGCGGCATCCCATGGGGTATTTCCGAAGCGGCTTATAGCGCGCTCGACGCGCGCCAGATTTACCAATATTACGCCTTTGGCGTGCCCGGCATGGGCCTGAAGCGCGGCCTGGAAGATGACCTTGTCGTGGCGCCCTACGCCACCGGCCTCGCCCTCACGGTCGACCCGCCCGGCGCCGTGCGCAACCTGCGCCGCATGGCCGCCCTGCCTCAAACGAGCCTACGCGGGGATTATGGCTTCTATGAATCCATCGACTTCACCCGCCAGCGCGGTCCTAAGGGCGAGCGCGGCGTGGTTGTCGCCTGTTATATGGCGCACCATCAGGGCATGATGTTCATCGCGATCGACAATGTCTTGAATGGCAACATCATGCAGGAGCGGTTCCATTCCGATCCGCGCGTCCGCGCCGTCGAATCACTGCTCTTTGAGCGTATTCCCTCCGGCTCCATCCCCCTGACCAGCGCGCGAGAAGCCATCCCGCAGCCGCGCCTGGAGCCGATCGCCGCGCAGCACGCCACCGGCACGATCGATACTCCGGACACGGCGACGCCGCAGGTCAGCCTGCTCTCCAACGGGCATTACTCGGTCATGGTGACCAACGCCGGCGGCGGCTACAGCAAGATCGACGACACCGAGATCAGCCGATGGCGCGCCGACGCCACCCGCGATTCCTACGGCCAGTTCTGCTACATCCGCGACACCGAAAGCGGCGCATTCTGGTCCACGACCTACCAGCCGACCAACGGCGCCGCCCAGCGCTTCAGCGCCCTCTTCTCACCGGACAAGGCTGAGTTCAGACGGCGTGAGTTCGGGATCGAAACCGTCACGGAGATCGTCGTCTCCCCCGAGGACAACGCCGAGATCCGGCGCATCACGGTCATCAACAAATCGTCGCGCCCGCGTCAAATCGAGCTGACGAGTTACGCCGAGCTTTCCCTGGCGCCGCACGCCGCCGACCGCGCGCATCCGGCCTTCAACAAACTGTTCATCCAGACAGAGGCTTTGGAAGATCTGGATGGCCTGCTCGCATGGCGCCGGCCACGTTCGTCCAATGAAGAGCCTGTATGGGCCGCTCACGTCGTCGCCGCCAATCGCGAGGCCACCAAACCGACCGAGTTCGAGACCGACCGCTCGGTGTTCCTGGGGCGAGGCCGCACGCCCGCCGATCCGGCCGCCCTGCACGGCAAGCTGACGGGAACGCAAGGACCGGTTTTGGACCCCGTGTTCTCCCTGCGCAAACATATCACCCTGGAGCCGGGCGAACGCGCCCATGTCTCCTTCGTAACGATCGCGGCCACGCGGCACGACGAAGCCGTGGCCCTCGTAGATAAGTACCGAAGCATCGGCGCCACGGCACGCGCCATGGAGATGGCCTGGACCCATGCCCAGCTGGAGCTGCGGCACTTACGATTGCAAGGGACAGATGTTCTGCGCTTCCAGCAGCTCGCCGGCCATATGCTCTATCCGAACAAAGCCCTGCGGCCGCCGGCCGAGCGTCTGCGGCGCAACATCCTGGGCCAGTCGCGCCTCTGGGCGCAGGGGATCTCGGGCGACCTGCCGACTATCGTCGTGACCATCGCCGACACCAACGATCTGGACATGGTCCGCGAAACGCTCCAGGCGCATACTTACTGGCGCGTGCACGGCTTCAAGTGCGATCTGGTCATCTTAAATCAAGAGTCGTCGAGCTACGAGCAGCCGCTTCAGGAACAGCTGCGGCGCCTGATCCAGGCCCACACGGAGTACACCGGGATCGATCAGCCCGGCGGCGTGTTCCTGCGCCCGGCGGCCTCCATCGGCGAGGAAGACCTGACGCTTATCTTAACCATCGCGCGTGTCGTCTTAGTCGCGGCGCGCGGATCGCTGAGCCAGCAGATCAGCGTCCCGATCCGTCCCGCCCTGCCCGCGCCCACCGGTCCGACCGGACGGCCCGGCGCGGAGGAGCCATCTCCGCCGCTGCCGTTCATGGAGCTGCCCTACTTCAATGGCCTGGGCGGCTTCACGCAGGACGGCCATGAGTACGCGATCTATCTCGGCCCCGACGATGTGACGCCCGCGCCATGGTCCAACGTCATGGCGAACCCGAACTTCGGCGCGCTCGTCACCGAGTCGGGCGGCGGCTACTGCTGGAGCGGCAACAGCCAGAGCAATAAATTGACCCCGTGGTCCAACGACCCCGTCTCAGATCCAGTCTCGATGGCGGTATATATTCGGGATGAGGACCTGGGCATCTTCTGGACGCCGACAGCGGCGCCGATCCGCGAGCGCGATCCGTATCGCACTCGCCACGGCCAGGGTTACACGGTCTTCGAGCACAACAGCCACGCGATCGTCCAGGAGATGACGCTGTTCGTTCCCACGCACGACAACGACGGCCTCCCCGTCCTGGTCCATCGTCTGAAGCTGACCAATCGGTCTTCACGGCGGCGACGGCTGACGGTGACGGGCTACGCCGAATGGGATATGGGCGTGGAGCGTGAGGACACGCAGCTGCACATCGTGACGGACTGGGATCCGGAAGGGCGCATGATCACGGCGCGCAACCACTACCATCCGGACTTCGCTTCCCGGATCGCCTTCGCGTCGATCTCCCCGGCGGCTTCGTCATATACGGGCGACCGCACTGAGTTCTTAGGACGCAACGGCTCGACCGCCGGCCCCGCCGGAATGCGCGGCGGGTCGCTTTCCGGCCGCGCCGGCGCCGGTCTCGACCCCTGCGCGGCGCTGCAGACGTCCATTGAACTCGAGCCGGGGCAGATGACCGAAGTCATCTTTACCGTCGGACAGGCCGAAAGCCTAGCCGAGGCGCGCTCGCTGGCGCAGCGGCTGCGCTCGGCGTCGCAGGCCGAAGCCCTGCTTCAAGCGACCCGCCAGCTTTGGGATCGATACCTCGGAACCATCCAGGTGGAGACGCCCGATCTCGCGGTCAACTTCCTGCTCAACCGATGGCTGGTCTACCAGGACCTGAGCTGCCGCATCTGGGGCCGCTCGGCGTTCTATCAGAGCGGAGGCGCCTTCGGCTTCCGCGACCAGTTGCAGGACGCCATGGCGATGGTTTACTCCGATCCGGCAATGACACGCGCGCAGATCGTACGCTCGGCCTCCCGTCAGTTCCCGGAAGGCGACGTCCAGCACTGGTGGCATCCGCCGGGCGGCGCGGGCGTCCGCACGCAGATCACGGACGACCTGCTCTGGCTTCCCCTGGTCGCCGCGCATTATGTCAAGATCACCGGCGACACGAGCGTGCTCGACGAAGTCGTCCCCTTCCTGGACGGCCGCCTTCTCGGCCCCGACGAGCACGAGGCGTACTTCCCGCCAGGTGTCTCCGAACAAACGGCGACGGTGCTGGAGCACTGCCGCCGCGCCATTCAAAAGGGCCTGACCCATGGACCGCACGATCTGCCATTGATCGGGGCCGGCGACTGGAACGACGGTATGAACCGCGTCGGCATCGGCGGCAAGGGCGAAAGCGTCTGGCTCGCCTGGTTCCTGATCGTGGTCCTCCACGAGTTCGCCACGATGCTGCGCGGCCAGGGCGTGGCGACGGAAGCCGACGAGCATGACGCCGCCGCCGCGACCCTCGCGACTGCGGTCGACGCCGGCGCCTGGGACGGCGCCTGGTACCGCCGCGCCTACTTCGACGACGGCTCGCCGCTCGGATCCGCGCAGGACAAAGAGGCGAAAATCGATTCGCTCCCGCAGTCCTGGGCCGTCATCTCCGGCGCGGGCGATCCGCAGCGCGCCAAGCAGGCGATGCAGAGTGTCCTGGACAACCTGGTCAAACGCGACGACAAGATGGTGCTGCTCTTCACGCCGCCCTTCGACAAGTCACCCAAGGACCCCGGCTACATCAAGGGCTATCTGCCCGGCGTTCGTGAAAACGGCGGCCAGTACACCCACGGCTCGCTCTGGGTGCCGCTCGCCTTCGCGCGCCTCGGCGACGGCGACCAGGCCGTGGAGATCCTGCGCCTGATGAACCCGGTGGAGCACGCTCGCACTCCCGAGGATGTCCAGCACTACAAGGTCGAGCCATACGTCGTGGCCGCCGACATCTACTCCCTCGCCGGCAAAGCCGGCCGCGGCGGCTGGACCTGGTACACGGGTTCCGCCGGCTGGATGTACCGCGTCTGGCTGGAGGAAGTCCTCGGCTTCCACCTGCGCCCGGACGCTCTGACGCTCAGTCCCGTGGTCCCCAAAGACTGGAAGCAGTTCAAGATCACCTACCGGCACAAGAGCAGCACGTATGACATCAACATCGAGAACCCGAACGGCGTGAACACAGGGGTAACACGCGTGGAGGTAGACGGCCAGGTCCAAGCCGACGGCCGCATTCCGCTGAGCGACGACGGTCAGTCGCACGGAGTGCGGGTGGTGATGGGGTAGCTGGGCAACTTCTGCCTTTGCGCCCCATCCCCCCGCCGAAGCAAGCTTCGGCCTCCCCCTTTCCCTGCTTTGGCCCTCCGGGCGGGAAAGGGGGCGTTCGTAATTATGCACCGCACGAGAGTTACGTAGTGTTGGAAGAGCCAGATTTGAAAACTCTTCGTAGAACTCGTCACCCTCGTGCGGACCGCAGTGATGAACATCCCCTTTCCCGCCCGAAGGGCCAAAGCAGGGAAAGGGGAAAAACGAGCCTCAGCGAGTTGAGGGGATGGGGATTACGTCAAACAAGTTCCAAATTGCCTAAATCACGGTAGAATGACTTCGCGCTTATGTCCTTCTTCCGCCGACATCGCCGGCTTTGCCTGCTTTGGGGGCTCCTCTGGAGCCTGATGGTTCTCAGCGCCTCCAGCGGGCTTTGCAATCCGCGAGGCGCTTCCCATACACACGCCTCAGCCGCACGCGCGGCAAGCGTCCTTTCGAAAACGCCGCAAGCCGCCGAGAAACCCATGGCTGCGATGCCGGCCAATTGCCCCTGCTGTCATGGAAAAATGGGCAAGCGCATGAAGTGCTGCCCTGTGATGCCAACAGGCGCTCCGGCCGCCATGACGTGTATGTGCCTTTCAGCGCCTCCGCACGGCGAGATCGCCGCCACGCTCACTTCCCAGGAATCCTGGCCGCCGGCCACCCTGCCGACGCACGTTTACACACCGCGTTTCTCCCCCATTTCACTGGCGTCGGCAATCCGACGCGACGCCGTTCTCACACGCTCTGTCTCCCCTCTGGAGAAGCCTCCTTGTTCCGTCGCGTCTTTGGAATAACCCATTTACGCGCTCGTTATCTTTGAGATATCACAAGGAGTCTTTTTATGTCTGCTTTCACACGACGGCGTGGCTTCACGCTGATCGAGCTGCTCGTCGTCATCGCGATCATCTCGATTCTCGCCGCGATTCTATTCCCCGTCTTCGCCCAGGCGCGCGAAAAAGCGCGCGCCACAGCCTGTCTCTCAAACTGCCGCCAGATCGGTCTGGCGTTTATGCAATACGCCCAGGACAACGAGGAATGCCTGCCGCTTTCGACGGACTCTGGGCGGCCGGTTTCCTGGGTCTATACGATGCAGCCGTATCTCAAAAACACGCAGATCTATCGATGCCCCAGCGACCAGAGCACGAACTGGGACGTCCCGATCGCGCCGGCTGTGGTGACGCGCCTTTCGTCTTACTATCTGAACGACTGGCTTGCCGGGACGCTGAAGTACACATCGCTGTCCTCCATCCAAACGCCGGCCAGCGTGATCTATGTGAGCGAAAGCGCCACGAATAAGACGGGCGACCACTTCCATCCGTTTCTCTGGACCGCCGATCCCGAAAGGGCAGGCGGCCCAAGCGCCAGCCAATTCGACACGGCAAAAAACCAGACACTGGAACTGGCGATCACGCGGCATCAGGGCGGCATGAACAACGTCTACGCCGACGGTCACGCAAAGTGGGGCCGCTGGTCGCAGCTCTGGTTCCAGGATCCATCCCGGAATATCTATGAGGGGGCGTTCGATCCGAGGCAGTAAGCCAATATCCGCCTCCGTTCAGTCCTGCGGACGGAGGCAGAACAAAAAGCGGCCCCCATTCGGTAAAATATAGGGAGATTAACATTGCCGCCGGACGGGCTTCTCTCCCCGTCCGGCCCCTTAACACCGGAGCAAGGAACCCATTGATCGACGACGTCGTCAAAACAAGCGAGCAGATCGGCGCGCGGCTGGAACAGCTGAGCGGACCGATGGATATCGAAGGCAAGCGGGCGCAGGCGGCGGAGCTGGAGGCGATGACCGCTGAGGAAGGCTTCTGGGACGATCCCTCGTCCGCGCAGGAGAAGATGCAGCGGCTGAACGCGATCAAGGAAAGCATCGCGCCCTGGCAGGCGGTCCGCAAGCGTCTGGAAGATGTCGGTACGCTGCTGGAGCTGGCGCAGCTCGAAGACGATCCGGAAGCCTACGAAGCCGAGGCGAGCGCGGAGCTTGCCGGCGTCACGCAAACGCTGGACAAACTCGAAATCGACACCCTGCTGTCGGGTCCGCACGACGCCGCGCCGGCCCTGCTGGAAATCAACGCGGGCGCGGGCGGCGACGAGGCGAACGACTGGGCCTCCATGCTGCTGCGCATGTACCTGCGCTGGGCGGAAAGCAACGGCTATAAAGTCGAGATCGTCGATGAAGTCGAAGGCGACGTGGCCGGCATCAAGAGCAGCACCCTGCGCATCGAAGGCAAAAGCGCCTACGGGCTTTTGCAGGGCGAGCGCGGCGTCCACCGCTTAGTGCGCCTGTCTCCCTTCAACGCCAACAATAAGCGCCAGACATCGTTCGCCTCCGTGGACGTCGTTCCGGAAGTGGCCGAAGTCGGCGAAGTTGAGATCCCAGATAAAGACATTCGGCGCGACGTCTACCGCGCGTCGGGCGCCGGCGGCCAGCACGTCAACAAGACCAGCTCGGCCGTACGCCTCACGCACCTTCCGACAGGCATCGTCGTGAGCTGCCAGAATGAGCGGAGCCAGACACAGAACGAAGCCTTCGCCACCAAGGTCCTCAAAGCCAAGCTTTTGGAGCTGGCGCGCCAGGAAAACAAAGCGAGCATCGACGAACTGCGCGGCGAGCGCCGGGGGATCGAGTTCGGATCGCAGATCCGCAACTACGTCTTCCAGCCCTACACGCTCGTCAAAGATGTCCGCACCGGCCACGAGACCGGCGACATCCTGCGTGTGATGAACGGCGAGTTCGACGATTTCATCGACGCCTATCTGCGCTGGCAGCACGCCCAGCGGCATCAGGTGGAAGATTAGCGGCCCTCACCCCCCGGCCCCCTCTCCCAATTCTGGGAGAGGGGGAGTCCGATTAGGAATGGGATTTTGGATTAGAATTTCTGATCTAATAACTCAAAAACTCTGGCTCCCCTTCTCCCAGAATTGGGAGAAGGGGCCGGGGGATGAGGGCCGAACGCAAGCCATGGAGAGACCGTGAAGAACAAC
>NZ_JBDSQY010000094.1:0-11077 GCF_039929585.1 Capsulimonas sp. | reverse complement strand
GGTGACAGCGCACTCGCCCCTCGCGGTCAAGATGCGTTTCGCCCCGCGCGCCGCTGATGGTCAGCACCCGGTCGTCCGGGGAAAGCGAAACCTGTAAGTCATCGGCCTTCGCCCCCGCCAGCTCCATCTTCACCAGCAGCGCCGTATCCGTCTCATGAATATCGACCGGCGGCTGCCAGAAGCGGCCTGCGCCGCCCATCGGGACGGCGAAAAAACCACGAAACGCTTCATCCGAAAGCTGCTGCATCTCACGCTCCATCTGGCGAATGATGTCGCGGTAATCTTTAAACGCCATCGTTTGTCCCTGCCTTTACCTTTATTAACGCCACGTTCGCCTCAGTTGTTCCGCAAACGGGGTGAAATCTCTGAACTTTGTTGAGTTTAGCACGCTCAATATACAAATGTCAATTCAGACCAGAGAGTTCCCTGACGTACTGGAAACGAAACGTAAGAGCAGCGGCGAAGCCACTGGTATTATTCCACGATGAGATGGGCCAAGGAGGAAAAGAGGATTTCGAATGGCGTTACGAGGAGTGGCGCCGGCGAAGGTAAGCGATCATCTCTTTATTCCCCGATCGCTTCGCTGCAATCAGCGGCGTGTCGCCGTATTTGTTGGGCGGAGTATTAAGGCGTGCGCCATGTTCGACGAGCATCTTGAGGCCCTGGAAATTCCCGAACGACGCCGCGATAGTGACTGCGTTATAGCGAGTGGAGTTGGTTTCGTCGATCCGCGCTCCATGATCCAGCAGCATTCGCTCAATGTCCGTGCATCCGGTCGCCGCCGCCCATTCCAGCGCTGTCCATCCATCGTGTGTGTCCCGCAGCTCCAAGTCCGCATTGTGGTCGAGAAGCAGCTTCACAATAGGAGTTCGATCGTTTTTCGTCGCAAACATCAATAGCGTCAACTGATCGTCGATTTCACCTTTGTTAGCGCTATCAAGACGCCATTGCCAGGAATGCATGAACCGGGTGTTGGGATCGGCGCCATTCTCAAGCAACTCCTTGGCGTCCGCGATATTGGACTCCTGAACCGCATGCGCCAAGTCGTCACCGGAACTTGTGACGCCGATGGCCAGAGGCAGCAGAACAATCAGTGCGGCGATTGCCCCGATAATCCAGTTGCGTGTGGTTTTCTGCGCTTTGTCCATATCGATATGATTCGGATACGCAAACACAGAGAAAAGCGTTTCGAAAGGAACCTGCCGAAAAGCCGTGGTATACTGGTTTATCACCTATTTCTCTCCATAGACGGAGTCGCCAATGTCGTCGCTGGTGCTATCCTTATCGCTGCTGATCTTTGTGCTCGGCGGTGAGTGGGTAGTTTTTACATTCTTGCCGCATCACGCCCAGCGCCTCGCGGCGAAGGGGGAGATTGACCGGGGGATCGCCCTCCTGGAGCGTTTGAGCCGGATGACGTTCTGGGTGCGCGGTAGTCTGTCCAAGCTGACGCGCTATCGTCTGGCGGGACTGTACGCGCAGGCGCAGCGGTATCGTGAGGCGGTGGAACTGTACCAATCGCTGCTCAAGGAGCGATTGACGCCGTCGCTGGAGGGCGATATTCATCTGCGCCTGGCCGACTGCTGGGAAGGATTGGGGTTGGCCGCCGACGCCCAGGCGGAGCGTTATCAGGCGCATGACCGCGCGGAGCGTGCTTCGGCCGATCCCGCCAGCCGCCGGACCGAAGGCATGCTGCTGGAGCGTGAGAACAAGTACGTGGAGGCGTGCGAAGCGTATGAGCAGGGGCTGGCCGCGACTTTGCCCGCCGACAAAGAAACGCGCGCGATCTTTCTCGGGCATCTCTGCGTGGCGTCGTTCAACGCCGGCCGGATGGATCAGGTCATCAAATGGGCGGACGAAGCGGCCGCGAGCCGCTGCCTCGGCAGCTGCGGACCGTCCATTCACGGCATGGCGGCGGTCGCCACCAGTAATATGGGCGACTTCGAGCAGGCGGAGCGCCATTCCCAGCAGCGCTACGAGATCGCCATTTCCAAACACAACAAGGACGACGCCGCCGAGGCGCTCGCCTTCCTCGCGAGTATTCACAAACGCCAGGGCAAGCTCACCGAAGCGATCGAAACGGCGGACCGGGCTATCGCGCTTAGCGCCAAGGCAAGCCGCACGGCGAATATCTCCAAGGCCGAGTGTCTGGAAACGATTGGCGACTTCGACGGCGCGCTTCTGGCGTTCGACGACTGCGCCGCCGCGCCCAATATTTGGGTGCCCGCCTTGCAGCAGCGCAATCAGGCGATTGTCGCGCTCGGACGCGCCCGCGCCTTACTCGGCGCCGGTCGTCCCGAGGAAGCCGATCCATATCTGCGCAGTGCGGAGCGGGAGTTTGCGTGCGACGCCAAGCTGAGCCTCTGGTGCCGCAGCATGCGCACCTGGCTGGATGCGACGACGGGAAACCGGGCGGCCGCAATGCAGGGGATCGATTACCTCGAAGCCCAAATCGAAAACTTCCCCCACGACCGCGGCACGGCGCTGTCGCTGGCCTCATCCGTCGCCCGCGCCGTCTATCTCCTAGGAGACTATGAGCGAAGCCGCCGCCTCTGGCAAAACTATCTGGAGATGTCCCCCGACCCCGTCGAGATCCCCAAAGGCTATTACTACCTCGGAGAGTCCCTCCTAGCCCTCGGCGAAGCCGACGGCGCCCACGCGGCGTTTCGGCAATCGGTCAATCAAAATATCGATACGCATCACGCGCGTTTGGCGCGTGAGCGCCTCGCATAATCGCTCTTTAAAATTATTAGATTTTCTTTAATATCCTAGCAAGCTTACTGTATAATATTTGTGTTCTTCATGCAAGCCTAAAGTAAGGGTCACTCCATGCGAATACAAATTTTCGTTGCCGTATTGCTTCGCTCTTTGAATATCGATCGTTTACTCTTCCATGCGCTTGCCGCGCACGCCGCGAATTGTGTGGAGCGCGAGCGCCTTTCGCTGGCGGTCTCCACGCTGGAATGGCTGGAGCGCTTCCTTTATTTGAGCCGAAGTACGTATCTGATTTTGACCCAGTACCGGCTGGCTAGTCTCTACGAAAAAGCGTTTCGAATGCAGGAAGCGACCATCCTCTACGAAGGGCTGCTGCGCCGCCGGATCTCCATGACGATGAGCGGAAATATCCGGGTCCGCCTGGAGGACATCCAGCAGGGGCGCTCTCGATTTGGCCCGCCTCGCTCCGGCCGAAGAACTCCGGCGTCCGAAGCTAAATTTCCCTGATGAACGCTAAGTTTAGCGGCGCGTTCATTAGGGAACCTTAGCACACTATGCGCAACTGGATCTTTGCCCTCGTCGCCCTCGCCGGAGCCGCGATTCCCTTTCAATCGGCCGTCAACACACGCCTTAAATTCGCCGTCGAGTCGCCGCTGATGAGCGCCCTCATTTCGTTCCTCACGGGCGCGGTGACGCTGCTGATCCTCGTGCTGTGCGGCGTCACCGGCCGTCCACGCCTCGCCGGACTCACCGAAGCGCCCTGGTGGGCTTACCTCGGCGGCCTCTGCGGCGCGCTCGTCGTGAGCGCCGCCGTCATCGCCCTGCCGCGCATCGGCGCCGGGAGCGTCGTGGTCATCTCCATCTTCGGCCAGCTCCTCTGCGCCATGCTCCTCGACCACTTCGGCCTCCTCGGCATCCCCCGTTTCCCACTCACCCCCACACGCTTCCTCGGCGTCGCCCTCGTCTTCATCGGCGTTATCCTGACGCAGCGGCGCTAATTCGTATAGGAAAAGTAATCATTGAAGTTCTTTACACGCGATCTGTACCAGTGGCTCCAGGATAGCCAGCCTGAATTTGAAGCGAGCGAAAACTTAACAGCGAGGGAAGCAGAGGCGGCATGGGAAGAAGCATGCGTCGCGAGCGGTCAAATGGCAGCGAGGGAAGCATGGGACGATGCATGCATCGCAAGCTGCGCTCATTTCGATTCCATTAAATCTCTTTTGAATGAAGACGCCAAAGTGCTTGCCCATACAACATTCCATGATGGTCGCGTCAAGCAGGTTGACTATGATGGGCAGACACTTCAAATTGCGATCGATACGCGACATGCAGTTTCTGAACTAATCGGCGATGTGACATTAACTTTTCACGAAGTCGTGAGTATCAGTGGTCTCAGCGAACTTCAAAACGCCGATTGGTACTATGAAGAAATAGACACACACGCAAAAGCCGCATTTGAGTACAGAGTGCTCTTCCACAAAGGCGAATTTTCGGTAGCCGCCAGTCGTGTGGAAATTCGGCACATTCCGTAGTCGGATGGTGGCTCGATTGAAACTGACAATTGAACCACTTGTCTGGCGCAATATCGACTTGAGTGTAGAAGTGCGCGATTTTAATTGCTGCTATTCCGTGCTAGCTGATTGCGTCGTTGATATATCAATCCTCGCGACTTCTCCGTAAACAGAACCTCCGAAGGACTTCGAATCTTCCTCACTGTGCGCGGCGCGTGGCCGAGGATTTTGCCCTTCGCCCCCAGTGCGTATCTTTCAATCTGTCCGCCGGCGGCGTCGACCCCGATTAGCGAGCGATCACTGGGCGTCAGCGCCAGCTTAGTCAGCATTCCATACTGCTGTTGTGTTGACAAATCTCTATAGTCCGTCAGAAATCCGTGTGGCTGAATGCCTCTGCGGTCCGTGAGCACGAGGCGGCCGGCCCTGTTGCGCTGGAAGTAGTCGAGGCACATTGTCGTCGGCACACTCTCGCGAATCACAGCGGGAGAGGAGAGTTCCAGACAGTAAGCAAACGCTCCCGTTTTGGAAATGACGAGATTCGAAAGCGCGCCTTCGGACCGCGTCACACTGCGCCCATCATCGCTGCCCGGCGCCATGGATCTCATCGACTTCGGCTCGGCTTGTAGCGATCCGTCGGGCCCGATGCGATAAGCATCCAGGCCATTCCAGACAGGAACATATGCGTACTTCCCCGTCGGATCGAGCGCAATATTGCCTGGAGGGATTTTATCGATCTGCGCCAGCGGATAATCCTGCGTTTCCACGCCCACCGCAGCAGGCGTTAGCGGAGCTGCTATACCGTTGGCCCCAATCGCATATTGATAGATCGCGCCCTCGTACCCTTTCGGCGCGCGTCGCTGCTGGGTGTCAATATCAGTCGTATAAACATAAAGTCGCCTGCCATTGGCGCTCAACACAGCATTGTGCGGCCCGCCTCCCCCCGCAGCGCTCTTCGCCGTAATCCGCCGCAGAGCGCCGTTCGGCAGCACGCGGTACGAATAGATCGAACCATTCGCTCCGATTACATAAGCGAACCGCCCATCGGGTCGAAACACAACGAGCCTGACCGTGCTCTCGCGGTTGGCGGCAAAAGAACGGCGTGCCGTCGCAGGTTTTGCCGCCACCAATGATAGGCAGACGCCTAGCAGCGTTGACGCACACAGGAGTGGAGAGAGAAGACGCGAAGTATACATAATCTTATTATAGACTACGTGTGTAGTTTATCCGGACGGCCAAGCAAATTCTTAGCTGACGAATTTATTCGTCAGCACGCCTTAGATATTCACCGCCGCCATTCCCGCTTCTTCGTATCGCGTTCCCACCGCGACGCCGAGCGGAGCGATTTCGTCAATGCGCTTGAGGTCCTCTGGCGTCAGCACGACATCCAGCGCCTTCAAATTCTCTTCGAGATAGGGGATACGCCGCGTGCCGGGGATCGGGACGATGTCCGTTCCCTGAGCCAGCACCCACGCCAGCGCGATCTGACCGGGCGTCACGCCCTTCTCTGTCGCCAGCGCCTCGATCTGTTCGACGATCACCAAGTTACGGTCGAAGTTCTCGCCTTGAAAACGCGGCGAGCGGCTGCTGCGGAAGTCGTCGGGGGCGAAGCTGCTCTTATCTTTGATCTTCCCCGTCAAAAAGCCGCGTCCGAGCGGGCTGTAGGGCACGAAGCCGATCCCCAGTTCTCGCACGGTTGGCAGGATGTCGGTCTCCACATCGCGTGTCCACAGCGAATATTCCGTCTGCAAGGCGGCGATAGGATGAACGGCGTTCGCGCGCCGGATCGTCTCCGCGCTCGCCTCCGAAAGCCCCAGATGCTTGACCTTGCCCGACTTCACCAATTCCGCCATGGCGCCGACGGTCTCCTCAATCGGTGTCTTTGGATCGACGCGGTGCTGATAGTACAGATCGATCGTCTCAACGCCGAGGCGCTTCAAGCTGGCGTCGCACGCCTGCCGCACATACTCCGGCGATCCGTCGATTCCAATGCGCGACCCATCGGGGTTACGCTTATTGCCGAACTTCGTCGCGATCACAATCTTGTCAAATTTACCCTGAAACACGCGCCCGATCAGCTCTTCGTTTTTTCCGACGCCATACATATCCGCCGTATCGAAAAACGTGACGCCCAAATCCAGCGCCCGATTCAGAGTCTCCGTAGACTGCGCATCGTCCGTCGCGCCATAAAACTCCGACATCCCCATGCATCCGAGACCTTCCGCCGAAACGACGAGTCCGCTTTTCCCTAGCTGTCGTGTTTGCATCGTGTGTTCTCCTGTGAAATCTTGGGCGCTCGCGCGCGAGGCTCCGGGTGTGTAACGAGATGGCGGGTGGGGATGGTTCCCCGCCGTGCTCCAATACTAATGTTATAGACCGCCTGAAGGTAAAATCAATCCTATGGCTATTCACGACCCTACGATTGACGCGCTCCTCAATTCGTTTTATCCATCGGGAACAGCTCTACTTGATTGGCTGAAGCCGCATATTGATGACTCAATTCTTCAGGAAATCTCGTATGCGGATTATGGTCGTCGGGTAAATGCGCATTACGGTATCCTTGTTGCGATACGTGATGAGCAGAAGATACCATCGCCGCTGGAATGGTGTCCACGGGAGACGCTGGAATTAATGCGCTGGTCGGAACCCGAGGATCCTGAGTGGGGGCCAGGATCAACGGGAGAACGTGGACATTGGATCCGGATTTTCTCCTGCGCCGTTTTGCTCAAAGCAGCCGATGATCCAGATTCAATGAAAATTCTCGATTCGGAGAATGACACGCTTATTCAGTTTGTCGCCAGCGCTCTTTGGCTGGGGCCGGAGGCGATTCATCACGCATTGCAGTTTTTAAGCTGGCGAATACTGCGAATGATGGATGATGATGAGTATCCCTTCTTTGCCATGGCGATTCTTTTGCTGCGCGCCGCTGAATTTGCACCGGGAAGTGACTCTGAAGAGTTGAGGCAGCTTGCGGATTGGATCGTTATAGAAGAAGAACTGGTGCGAGGCAAACTTAATTGGGGCTGTGCCTCTGTTGAGTGGCTGCTAGGGTTGATGAACTTCGATCAAAGACACAATCGATGGCGCGAAGTCACCTCTGCCGTGCTGCTGGACCCTGCAAAGAATATTCCCGAACCAGCGGCGTCTGCACTGCGTGAGATTGCGGAGCGGATTGCGCCGCGCTCGTCGTAGATAGATGAGGTTAGGGCACTCTCATGGCTGGCGAAAATCAAACAATCGATGTGCTGCTCCAGCGTTATTCTCATTCGGGAACGGCGCTCCTCGACTGGATTAGGCCACGCATAGATAACTCCATGCTCCAAGAGATTTCGCAAGCCGATTACGGATTCGATGCGCATAAGAAATTGGCGGCGCTTTTGCAGATCCGTGACGAACCGCAAATTCAACTGCCCATGGAGTTTGGGACACAAGAGGTACTGGAGCTCATACGCTGGTCTGGACCGGATGACAGAGATTGGAGAGAAGACGATTGGGAACACAATCATTTAAGGCGCGCATTTTGCTGCGCCGTTCTGCTCACAATTGCGGACAATCGGAAAGCGCGCGCCAATCTCACGCACGAAAACAGTTCGCTGATCACGCTGGTCGAGAGTTCGCTTCTGTTAGGGGCGGAAGCGATCCACAATACACTGGGGCTTCTGTGCTGGCGGATATTGCGTATGACGCCGGAAGATGAAGCCGCAGATGGGGAGTATCCATTCTTCGCTATGGCAATTCTGCTGGCTCGTGTCGCTATCTTCGAGCCAGAACAAGATCCATCTGAGTTGACATTGCTTTCGAATTGGGTTGTGGCCGAGGAAGCGCGCGCGCAGCTTGAGCGATGGCGGGTCGAGTCCGATGAGTGGCTGCTAGGATTGACGAACTTCGATTCCAGGCATGATCGATGGAGAAAAGTCGCCTTGGAGGTGCTCATCGATCCACCAATGCGCATTCCCGAGCCAGCGGCGTCTGCGCTGCTCGGGATTGCGGAGAAGTTTGTTCCAGTCAAAGGATGACCCGAAGCGTCTGCGGCTCAGCGATCGATCGTCTCCATGATGCGTTCGCTGTAGCGTGGTCCGGAGACTTTGCCGGGAGCCAGGGCGTCATCGAGGGCCTGCATTTGGGTGGCGTCCAGGGAGATGGTTGCGGCGGCTACGTTTTCTTCCAGATACGTTCGGCGCTTGGTTCCGGGGATCGGAACGATGTCTTCGCCTTTGTGCAGCAGCCAGGCGAGGGCGATCTGGCCGGGTTTTGCGTGGATGGCTTCGGCGATGTCGCGGACGGTTTGGGCGGCCTGGACATTCGCGTCGTAGTTTGGGCCCTGGTAGCGGGGATCGTTGCGCCGGTAGTCGCCTTCGGGATACTCTTCCGCGCGCTTGACCTCGCCGGTCAGGAAGCCTCGGCCCAGGGGAGAAAACGGCACGAGGCCGATGCCCAGCTCGCGCAGGGCGGGGATGACGTCTGCTTCGAGATTGCGCTCCCAAAGCGAGTATTCGCTTTGCACGGCGGAGACAGGGTGGACGGCGTGGGCGCGGGCGATGTTGGCGACGCCGGCTTCGGACAGGCCGAAGTATCTCACCTTGCCCTGCTGGACCAGATCGGCGACCACGCCGGCGACGTCTTCGATAGGGACGGCGGGGTCGATGCGGTGCTGGTAGAGCAGATCGATATGATCGGTTCCGAGGCGGCGCAGGGAGCCTTCCACCGCCGCGCGGATCTGTTCGGGGCGGCTGTCTCGCTGGGCGCCGACTTGCTTTCCGTTTTCGAGATGAAAGCCGAACTTCGTGGCGATCGTCACTTGATCGCGCCGGCCTGCAAGCGCCCGACCGAGCAGCTCCTCATTGGTGTAGGGGCCGTAGACTTCCGCCGTGTCGAGGAACGTGCAGCCGAGTTCGATGGCGCGATACAGTGTCGCGATCGATTCGCCCTCATCCGCCGGGCCGTAAGACTGGCTCATGCCCATGCAGCCAAGGCCGATGGCCGAGACTTCTAACCCCTGATTTCCTAATTTGCGTGTGCTCAGCGTCATGAATGTGTTCCTCCGATAATAGAGTTACCCTTGCGCGGTGGGACGGATAACAATCTCGCTCACATCGACATCAGCCGGCTGCTCGATGGCGAATGCGATCGCGCGGGCGATGGCGTCTGGAGAGATCGCGATCTCGTTGCTGGTTTTGGCGGTTTGGGCTTTGATCTCCGGGTTTGTCATGGAATCCGCGAGGTTCGTCCGAACGAAGCCGGGTGAAATCGCGGTCACGCGCAGATGAGGGCCGGCTTCCTGGCGCAGTCCTTCGGTGATGGCGCGCGCGGCGTTCTTCGTTCCAGCATAAACCGCCATGGTTGGTTTGATAATGATCCCCGCCGTCGAGAGAACGTTGACGAACTGCCCGAACCCTTGTTTGCGGAAGACTGGCAGCGCGGCGGCGATCCCGTAGAGAACGCCTTTGATGTTGACGTCGATCATCTCCTCCCAATCCTCGACACACAGATCATCGAGAAGGGAAATTGGTGCGACGCCGGCGTTGCTGACGAGAACGTCTAGCTTTCCATATCGCTCACACGCCAAATCGACGAGGCGGGACAAGTCGCCGCGCTGTTTGACGTCCATGGACAGCGTGGCGGCGTCACCGCCCGTTTCGATAATACGGGCGGCGAGCGCCTCCAGAGGTTCCGACCGTCGTGCGCCGAGGACGACCTTCGCGCCCCGTTCAGCGAGCAGAAGCGCCGTCGCCTCACCGATTCCGCTGCTTGCGCCCGTGATGGCGACAACTTTGCCTTCAATTTCCAACATAAATTTCTCCCTCTCCTACAAAGTGAACTGCTCGCTCAGAGTCCAGAGACGTTCCGCCGCTTCGGGATCGACTGCATAAGGCATCACGCCGAACGATTGCGGCGACTTATCGTCATACAATTCTGCGACCTCGCAGTTCTCGCAATAGACGCCGCCCATGCTATCAAGCTGCTCGCTCACGGCGCACCATACGCTGGTCGCCGCGCCCTGCTCGACGGTCTTCATCTGCCGCGCCGGGTCCAGGATCTGGTTTCCGTTTTCGTCGATCACTCCGAACGCTCGCAGTTCCTCGCGTGACACATGCTTTTGCAGACCGGTGCCGACGATGCTGCCGGGATGCAGGGAAAAGGCCCGCACGCCGTCTGCCTTGCCCCTCTTGTCCAGCTCCAGGGCAAAAAGAATATTGGCTGTTTTCGATTGGCCGTAAGCCGCCCATGCCTCGTACTCGCGGCGTTCGAAGTTGGGGTCTTCAAATATGACGGGAGAGCGGCGGTGTCCCCACGAAGATACTGAGACGACCCGGGCGTCATTCGCCTCGAGCAGAGTGGCCCACAATTGTCTCACAAGTTGGAAGTGCCCGAGATGATTGGTCGCGAACTGCGATTCATATCCCCGCGCATCGCGCGTCAGCGGACCGGCCATGATGCCGGCGCTGTTTACCAGGATATGCAGCGGCTGGCCGGATGCCAGAAACCTTTGGGCGAAGGCGTTAATGGATGCCGGATCGATCAGGTCCATCGCCTCAATCTGGACGCCTCCAATTCCCGCGAGTGCTGTTGCTGCTTTATTAAGATCACGCGCCGGGACGATCACCTGGGCGCCGGCGGAGCGCAGCGCCCGCGCCGTCTCCAGGCCGAGACCGGAGTAGCCGCCGGTGACGATTGCGGTCTTGCCGGACAGATCAATTCCCTGGATAACTTCAGCGGCCGTGGAAGCCGCTCCGAATTTTGAGCCGATCGGTTTTTGCAAATTGGTCATGGGGTTCGCCTCCTCAATTTCTGTACTCCCAGTGTACCCGTGGTGTTCTGAACGATGAATGCGTCAAAATCCGTATTACTTGCGCCAT
>NZ_JBDSQY010000093.1:0-16703 GCF_039929585.1 Capsulimonas sp. | reverse complement strand
CCCACCGCGAAGCGGCTCGCAGGGAAGGGGGAAATCGAGCTTTAGCTCGATGGGGGGATAGGCAGCCCAACGCCGATCGCTACTCCACAACAGACGTCACACCAATCCGCACCCCCGTATCGCAGGGCGCTCCCAGCAGTTCGACGCCAAACTCGCCGCCCCACGCGATCATGGCCTCGACCACGGGACGCAATGTCAGCCCCAGCGGCGTGAGCGAGTACTCGACTTTGGGCGGAACTTCGTCATAAACGACGCGCTGCACCAGACCGCTCGCCTCCAGCTGGCGCAGATCCTGCGTCAGCATCTTATGCGTAACCATCCGCGCGCCGCCATTGTTGATCCGGCGCATCAGGTCCGAATAGCGCATGGTCCCCGCAAACAAGCTCACCACAATAAATATTTTCCAGCGCCCGCCCAGCGCATTCAGAGTCCGTTCCGCCGGACACCCCATCACCATTGTCTTCATCACTGTCTCCCATTCACACGCATAACACGGAACGCCATTCCAAAATTCCGGATGGCGCATTGCCTGGCCAGTATTATTTCTCCTCGCCATCGTCCGTCTGATGTTTGTTCTGTTTCGAAACCACATAATACAAAATTCCAAAATGAGGAAGCATGACGATGAACAGAGGAACGAATAAGTGCAGCAGCAGTTCACCCACCGGTGACCCGGGCCTCGGAAACAGACGCCGCCCCAATAATGCCGCGCCCACGACGAGCCCACCCATATACAGCAAGCCAAAGAGAGGCAGCACCGCCTCCGCACACGAGCTCACGCTTCTCGTTTCTATTCTCATAGACGGATAAACGAGGACGTTTCCCGAAGGTTTCGAACGCCGCCATTTCTATCGACAAACCTCCCGAGCAGCGTTTGCCAAAATTAGGATCGAGCTTGGGAGGAGTTGGACGCCGGCCGGTGGAATAGAAACCTGATTGCAACTTTCCGCACACCTCCGGGTCACAACCATTGAACACGCACAACGAGGTGGAAGATCAATGACCCAAGGAACGATCGCCGTATCGCGCCCCGCAGCGGAAGTCGAGGACCGGCTCACAGTGCTGCTGGCGGCCGCGAACTGCAAAGTCGAGCGACAGCAGGATCGAGAGACGACATTCACCCATGGCAGCTATCAGGCGCAATCCGCCCCGCTCCTGCCCAAGTCGGGACACATCCGTTTGATCCCCGCCGCCACCTCCACCGATGTCCAGTGGGAGATCCATGTCAAACCCGCCGTCGCCGCGTGGATGACCTTTGTGGGCGTCGCCTTCTGCTGGACCATCTTCGCGCCATTGCTCGTATACCGCGCCCTGAAGGTCGAGCCGCAAACGTTCATGGAAAACCTGCTGGCGGGACTGTGAACCCGAACGCCAATGCGCCGCCCCCAGCGTTCGATCATCCCGCTCGTTGATTATCTGCTTATGAACGAAATCGTCCCATCAGAATCTCATGAAGAGAGGTACGCCGCGCCGTTCGCCAAAGTCACCGCCTTTGTCACCCGCCTGGGAGAACACGAGCGTGAGCTTCTGGTGTTTCGGCATCCGAGCGCCGGCGTCCAGCTTCCCGCAGGAAGCGTGGAGATCGCGGAGGCGCCCGACACGGCGGTTCTGCGCGAAGTTACCGAGGAAACCGGACTGACGAACGTCGTCATCGCCGCGCGGCTCGGCGCGCGCGCTTACCCTCTGCCCGACGCCGGCCGGATCCTGGCGCGCCCCGCCGTTCTTTTGTTCGCGCCGGACGGAGCCGAGAACACCACGCTGCGATGCGGGCTGACCTTGCACGAGACACGGCGCACGGGAATACACTCTCATGTCGAATTTCGCGAATATGAACTTCAGGACGGTAAACTAAAGATTGCGGCGATACTCGCGTCCGGCTGGCTCGCCTCCATCGATCTGTCCGCTTCCGTGGAGCGGCATTTCTATCACATCGAATTGACAGGCCCGGCGCCCGACAAGTGGACCTGGTTTGCCGAAGGCGAGCACAATTTCCAATGTTACTGGGTTCCGCTCTCAGAGGATCCCGGATTGGTAAGCGGCCAGGATCAGTGGCTGAACGGATACATTGACCAGCTGCGAGCACACGAAGAATGAGCGACGCTCCTCAGCCGATCGTACAGAAAGCGGATCCATCTCACCCCTACGCACCCGTCGGTGTAAAAGATAAGAACACAATATTGGGGACACTGGCCAAAGAGCATGAACTACACTTGGCTATATGATTATGATTTCACGCCAGAGGGAGTGAACATCAAGGTTATCGGACTTACCGTTTGCCATATCGCTGCGAGCTCTATTCGAAGCATCCAAATAATCGAAAGCCGCAAGGTGATTTTCACGGTTCGCGATATGTTTAATATATTCGCAATTCGGCTCGGTAATAGATGGACGGGCAAGTTCTTAGATATTGGCCTAGGGCTGTTTCATATCTATATGACGCCGGAAGATCCAGAAGCGGCGATGGAAATACTTAAGCCCCAGATTAATTTGCCGCATTAGGAATATTTCTAAATAATCTCATGGTGGCGGATGATCAATCACCGATAAGCATTATGCGGAGCGTTATCCCCGCTCAGAATAGAACAATTACGTGAACAAGAGAACATTTACGAGTGTCGTCGTGATGATGGTTCTTGGCGTCGGCGCGTGCCTGATCAGCTCACAGTTTCATAGAGACCAACGCAACCACGATCTATGTTTGGCGGCGTCCCAGGGGGACACTCGCGCGGTTGAGCGATTGCTGAAGCAAGGCGCCAATCCCAACGCCGTCGGCTCTATCGGCGATACGGAGTGTAATTGTGAAGAGAACCCAAGCCCGGCCCCAGCGATTGTCCTGGCGATCTACCAAACTTCCGGCGATCATCAGGAGCATTTTGACACGGTCGCCGCGCTCCTTAAAGCCGGCGCGGATGTGAACGCCAAGGGAAACGCCGGACTGACTGCCCTGATGTGGGCCAGCAGCCCGCGCATGGTAAAGTATCTGGTAGCCCATGGCGCGGACGTCAATCTCAAGAATGACTTCGGCGAAACGGCGCTGACACAATCGGGCGTAAATCCAGAAATCAAACGTCTGCTCATTCAGGCAGGCGCACATTGACACCCTCCGATGGCGTCGCGAAAGGACTTCTCCCCAATGCCACCCGCGCCCGCGCGACCGGCCATGGCTGCCCTGGGTCTCCCAGACACTGATGCCTGAGAATTACGTGGCGACCAAGGCCGCCTTGAGCCGGCCTGCTGCGACATGATCGCCGTGTGGCGGATGGTCACAATCCCCCAGTCCTCAATGACGCACGCGAACACAGGAGCATTTTGAGAACGGAGATCGTTTGGCGTGGATGGAAAATGATCCAGGGGCGGGATGTCGGAGTATCTGGCTGCCCTGACGCTCGATCACGCCATGGCGCTGGAAGCCTGACGAAGAGATCCGCAAAATCGCCCAGGAAAAGCTTGCCGATCATTGCGGGAAATAACGTCTTGCCTCAATCCGCGACTGGTCGAAGAGTGGCTTGCTCCTCAGGCTCCAGCGGTCTCTGGATTGGTTTTCTGAAGCGCTCACAGACGCTCAACGCTGGATTTCCAGGAACGGTAAATTGGGTGGAGCAGTAACACGTCCGGCCCAGCAAGGTCCGCCGCTCCGATAAAGTCGGCTGCAAGACGGGCGAGCATGAAGCGAAAGACTGCGTACTCAAGAGACTCCGTTTCGGGATCGGGCCGCCATGTACGATGATAGCTGCTACGGTTCACGCAAGTGATGGAAATCTTAGCTTCGTCAACCCAGCAAAGCGTTAAGTAGCGCTCGACACCCTGCTCGTAGAAGTCCAGATCGCAGGACGTGTCGCTTGCCCCCGAAAGAAGCCAATCCGTGACATCGGAAAGCTGCTCGACAATCGTACACAGATCGATCCAAACATCTACGCCCCAATCGTCATCGCCAAATCCGGAGACACGAAACTCCCAGCACTTCGCTTGATCCAGCGCGACACAAATGCCATGGAGAATGCCGAGGTCACAGACGTCATAGAGAATATCTTCGAGTTCCTCGGGAGTGATTACTCCGCGAATGGGCTCCCGAGGATCCGTGCGTATCAGCGCCATCTGGAACATTTACCACTCATCCCCCAACCGAAAACACTCTTCGTTTGCATACTGCGCCACCACGCCGTACGGCCCCTCGCCCGAATAGCGCCGCTGGGCGACAAAGCGCTTAATCTCCCGCCGCAGACCGATCAGCGCCTTCACGTATTCCGTCTCCACAAACAAAAGCTCACGCTCTGGCTCCGGCTCTGGGACCCGCCAATGCACCAATCCATCCCGATGTTCGACCATTACCCCGCGCCCGATGCCTGCGCAGGAGGGCTGGCCGCACCAGCAGGTGACGATGAAGAACGCGCCTGATTCGCGCTCGCTTCGAAAGAGTTCTTCCAAATCAATCGCGTAGTAGGAGAATGCCGCAAGCGGCTCGCCGTCGATTTCTAAGATGATGTGGACCGTGTCTTCGGCGTCACCGAGGCGACGTTCAGTCTGCAATTTTGCCTCAATAGTGTTTAACATACCTACCAAAACCGCCAGAACGGCCTGTTCTTTTTAAGCAAGGCCACCTGACGCACCGCTTCGGCTTCATCCGCCTGGCGACGCGCTTCACGAGATTCCTCTAACGTCTTGTGTATAAAATCCGCGCGAGCTGGCGCATCCACGGCGAGCTGCTCCAGTAGACGTTCCGCATCTTCGCGATGGATGCCGCCCAGCGCCGAAATCAGCCATGAAGTTTCGCTGTCGTTCAGATCGGCGACCTGACCAGCCATGGGGATTAGCCATTCCAGAAGCTCAGGCTTGCCGACACGCCAGAGCACCTGGATTGCCGACACGCGCTGTATAGGATCCCGCAGCATCACTCCGAGCTGGGTGAGAGCTGAGCTTTGCGGCAATTTCGCCCATTCCAACAGCGCATAGTAAACGACTTCTTCCATCTCATATGGGCTGTACTCTGGGTCCATATCGGGATGCTGCTTCACAACAGCTTCTAATTCGTCGTCATCGGCGGGATGAAAATGGAGATCGATCAACACGTCCAACCACTCGGCGGGCGCGGCTGCCGCCCAGGTTCGAGCCGCGCGTGACCGGTTCCGGTAGTATATCTCTCGTTCTTGCTGCCAATCTTCCTCCGATGAGTGTACAACTGGAGAAAACCTAGGCTCCGGGACGGGATAAATAATAGAGTTAATCATCTCGTCCAGCATCCCGTTACGGGGCATTGCATTGGCCGGCAACGGCGGCCCGGCAAGCATTTCATCCATGATCATCTCCACTCTCTGACGGTTTTACAATTCGCCTTCAAACTGCATTATTGCACGGCCAAACGCATCCAAAACTCTGGCGCGATATGGTTCGGACAGCAGCCACGCCGGCGGATCATCATCACCCATCGGCTGGGCGCCGCTGGCGCAGAAATCTCGATACTCCTTGACCTGAGCGATGGATGTCAGCACAAACATATACGCACAGACGCGGACGAAATAGACCCACTCGGAATTGGCGGCGTCCACTGCGGCCGCCCGCTCCCCGAGCATCCCGGCGGCGCACTCACTGCGCCGCTTTTTGAAGATCCGCACGCCGTCGCCAGTCGACTTTTCGCCAAACAGTTCATCCTCCAACAGGACTACGCGGACGCACCCAAAGATCACGCCCTCGCGCACAACCACGCCCTTGCGCTTGCGGCCTAGCTGCCGGACCACGCGAAACGCTTTGGCAAACTCGGGCTTGGTCACATAAAAGTCCAGGCGCTCAGGATTTTGTGTATAGCCAAGCGGGTATTTCTTCGCGCGCCAAATCTTATCAGCGGCGGAGTTGGGTATCACCATCGTTTCGCTGTATCCGATCCAGTGGCTCTGATCCGTCAGTCGCTCATAGAAATCGTTTTCCAGCGATGGGTCTTCTCCGAACGCCGACTCGGCGTAATTAAACCAGAAGGACCACAGCAACTCCGCCTGGCATCGCCGATTGATGTAATACGTCAGCTGATCACCGACAAAGGTCAGGCAGCCTTTCCAATTATGTTCATCGTGCGGGCACGGCGGCTCCTGAATATCTCGCAGTCCGGTCAATGGTTTCTCTCCATGCGCCCGAGGCGCGGATTTGGGTAGATTGGTTATCAAAGCGATGCGCGGCCGCTGCGGGCCGAAAGGACACACGACATGAAGGGTTACGTCATCTCGGAAGTCGAAGTGCTGGACGATGCGGGGGCGGCCGAGTATCGGCGGCTGGCGGAGGCGTCGATCCATGAGTATGGCGGGCGCTATCTTGTCCGAGGGTCGGACGCGCATACCATCGAAGGCGATCCAACGTCGCGCAAGGTCGTGATCATCGAGTTCCTCTCCCTCGCCGCCGCCCGCGAATGGTACGCCTCCGAAGCCTACGCCGAAGCGCTCCGCGTCCGCCAAACCGCCTTCGACCGCCGCCTCATCTTCGTCGAAGGCGTCGTGCCGTAAATGCGCCGCCCTATGAGCCCGGCGGGCGCCTTACGCGAGAAGATGAGCGATTTCCGTATGCCCAGCGTTGTTCGCCCAGTCCCGCGCCGTTCCCCCAAACTCGTCCCGGATGGCGCGGTCGGCGCCCAGTTCCAGCAGTCGCCGCACAATGGCCTCATGCCCTCGCATGGCGGCGTTGTGAAGCGGCGTCAGCCCGATATCGCCAATCGCGTTGATGTCGCCGCCGCTGGCGACCACGAACTCCAGCTCCTCCACACTGCCGCCTCGAAACGAGATCACATGCAGCAGCGTGTCATCGTCCGACCGGCGCTGGTTCGGGTCCGTGCAGTCCCCCATAAACTCATCGGCATCCGTATCGTATTTCCGAAACAGTTCTGGAAGCGTATATTCCTTGGGCGCGCGCTTTTGTTTCATTGCCTCTTTTTTACTCCGTGAAATTCCTGTCGGTCACCACAAACTGCATTTCATCATGCTTGAGGTACATCGGCGGCCTCTTCTGCGCGGGCGTTCAGCCCAATCGGAACGCCGCTCGGATGGCGTTTCGAATTGTCGCTTGCCCCGGCAAAAAATCACGCGCAGAGGGATTGATGAGTAAGAATTGCCCCTGGCTCCTCTGCTCCGCAATGACGACCCAGCGAATTTTGTAATCCCAATCTTTCTTCAAATGCCAGTCGAACGTCTGCCCATTGCGCAGAGAGATCGTATGGGAATGCTTCTTTGTGAATGTCACGATGAATTTCCTTTGGAAGGCTTCGTCGTCCGCAATGTCGAGACGGCGTAGTCCGCCGCCTGCCGGACGTACTCGTGCGGATGATGCTGAAGTTTCTTCAGCATCGGCATGGCTTTGGTCAGCCCCATTTCGTCGGCGTTATCGATGGCGCTTTGCAGGATGTGAATATCTGTCGCCGTTTCCAGCGCGGCCAAAATGCGTGGCCCGGCGAAGTTGGGATCGATTTTCGACAGATAATCCAGCGCCGCACAGACAACGGGAACGGACGGGGCCGCGTTCCATTGATCGATCACGACATCGCGCAGTTTGGGGTATCCACGCAGATACGCGTAACGGATCGCCGCCGCCGCCACCCGAGCGCGAGGATCCGTGATGTATGCGAGCAAAAGATTGTACAGCTTCGGATGCGCGATATCGCTCCGCAAGAGCGCACCAATAATCTGAGCGGCGTGCTCGGCGTCGGCCGCGCCCAATCGATCCAGCAGGGGCTGGGCGTTTCCTTGATTGACCTGCACAAATTGGTGCGCCACCTCGCTTAACCAACTCACCCGCGCTTCCGGGTCGTACCCGCACGCAGACAATCGCTCCATGTCCACAGCGCCGCTGGCCTCATCCAAATTGGCGTCGAAGAGCGTGAGAAGCGCGTCGGCGCTGAGCGGCGTGAGTTCGGCGTAGAAACTAGGGGAGATCGGTTTCATGTATAGATATTGTATCGCCGTTGATTGGCGCAGAGGTAAAGAGGGGTCGGAGTAAACGTGGTAAATTAAGATATAGAGCGTAACGTCGTCATCTTTTTCGCGCCGCCTTTATCGACTGCTGATTTATAGCCGGCCATTGTAGAAACCTTCCGTCGGGACATTTTGGCCAAGCTCCCACGACCAGATCGTATTGCGTGTACGCCGCTCCGTCGTCACGCGCTCAGTCAGGAACGCATTGGTCCGAAGCACCAGCTCTTCCAATTGAGCAACATCCTGCGCGCCCCCAAACCCGGAACGCAGGACCACCCGCTGCCTGCTCGGCGTCAGATCGACCACAAGCACCCGAAATCCCCACCCCGCAGGAAACAGATTGTAAAAGGGCGTGACGATTCGAATGCGCTGGACGTCGGACAGCTTCAACGGCATTTCTTGATTGGCTTGGAACTTGTCGTTCGGAACGTCCACCACCAAACGGCTTGATCCAAAGTACACCTGATATAACCGTGCGATGAGTAATACGGAAAAACCCGCCAGCGCGACAAGGCAAAGGATATTATCCACGCGCTCGGCGCCTTGGAAGAAATGCCTGAATATAAAGATCAGACCGATAGCCAGCCCCAGCGGCTGCGTCCAATGCTCTGTTCGCCGACCGGTCCAGCCCGTCTTCACGGATTGGACGGTCAGCACGCCATCGGCTTCGATAATCTCAAATTTACGGGTCATTATGAGGGGCTTCTCCGATCTACGCCGGCACGTTCTTCCCTTGCTCCCATGACCAGATCATCGGCCGATGGCGGGCTTCCGATTGACGCCGCTCTGCCAAGAACGCGTTGATGCGAGTCGCGGCGTCCTCCATCGCGGCGTCCTCGAAGCGGGTGATGAAGAGCGAGCGCAGCGCGGTTTTTCGTCCGTTCGTCAGTTCCAGATACAGCGCCTTGCGACGCGAGACTCCCCGTCCCCTGTCCGCGTATAAAAACCCATCATAGTGCGCGGCGACCACCTCGGAGAACTTAACGCCTTTGGCCCCGTTGCGAAGCACCTCGTCGACCTTCGAATCCAGTACGCATTTCCAGGGGCCAAAGTGTTCGTACGCCACACTGCTCAGCCAAAAGCACGCAATGGCGAAGAGCTTATAGCCTTCGAAGTTCGGGACGAAAAACGATGCTGTAATCGTCACGATCGTCACAACGGCCATGACCATAAACGCCGCTTCCGCCACGCGCAATCCCCGCCATTGCGAATCTACCGCACGAATGGTCAGAACGTCCTCGGACTGCTCGATTTGGTATGTTCTCGTCAGCATTATCATCACCTCCGACAATTCCATCCCTTAACCTTTTCCGCGCAGCCATAAAAAGCGCTGGCGAACGGGCCTCTGAATAACCTTTCGATCCGCAGTTACTTCGGAAACTTCTCCAGAATTTTTCTTCTCATCTGCAACGAACATCATCGCGGCGATTTCGTCGGAAATGGCGAGCGAGAACTCCCCGAGGGGGATCGCCAGATAACTCTTGCCCCATTTTGTTCGCGACGGCAAGGTAAGCGTGAGCGTGCGCGAGTGGAACCGGTCGGCAAACCAGACCGGCCGCCATTGCGACTGGATGGTCAGCACGGCCTTGTCCAGAGGGCAGATCTTGCGGCCATTGACAGTCACCACATTGTTCTTCCGGTCCAGAACGATATTGCCGCCGTTCATCAGTTCGAGCAATCCGATTTCAACCACTTCAAGAGATAACAAAAAGACGATCACACCAAGGATACCTCGAAATACGCCTTCGCCAAAACGACCCACCTTCGCCATCAGCGTCATCCGAAGCGTCAGCGTGTCCGCCGTGCGCGTAACTACGTAGTCGCCCATCATCTTCTCTCACGATCTCCCATTTATCATCACGCCCACGCGCGGCGATAGAGCCTTGTGAACCAATCTACCCCACCCAACTTCCCGCCGCCCGCAAGCGCGGCGGATTTCGAAATTGCCCTGCGTCGCGGCCACGGCCGCGCCGTCCTCTGGCTGCGGCAAGGCGATGTCGCGGAGGACCGCGAGCTGATTCTCAGAGCCTGCCGCGAGAACTGGGCGTTCAATTCGCTCACCGATAGCAGCAGGGATCTTCTCATGGTCGATGTCGTTCTGGCGACATCCGATCCCGAGTTCTACGTTTCTAATCTGTTGCAAGTGTACTCCGACGACTGCAAGGCCGGCAATTACGACCAGCTATATGAGCTGATCGGCCACTTCGCCGCCGCTGGGAGCGCCGAAGCGCGCGAGGCGGTGTACGAGGCGTTCCTAAAACTCCAGACAGACTATGTGTCGCACTACGCGGAGGTTTTGCTGGACATTGACGGATTAGACGGTTATCGCTTCGCCATTCAGACCTGGGCGCGTGAAAGCCTTTCCAAAGCCGACGACTTTTCGGAAATCGACCTGCTCGACAAGGCCGAAGAGCGATTCGGCGCGGACGCCGTGGCCGAGCTGATCGAAGAAATCTCCCAAAGCGATCCGAGCATACTCCCCTATCACGCATCGGTTAAGGCGCGGCATACAGCCTGGCGCGACCGCTTGGGAACGCGTCCTCCTCGCCCCGAGCCATCATGCGAAGAATTGCGCCAGATGATCGCCGCCGAGACCCGATCCCATGCACAATCCCTGTGGGCGAATCGAGGGAGTCGTATGGACGAACAGACCGCCCGTTGGATGGCTTCGGATGTGCTGACGGAGACTGACCCCGCGCTAGTTTCCCGCTTGTTGTGGCTGTTTGGGAAATACCCTTTCCCTGGAGACACAGAGCGGCTTTACCCAATGGCGCACGGAAGTGACGAACGGCTTGCCGCCGCCGCCGCATTCGCACTGGCGCCCATCAAAGACCCGCGCGTCCGCACGCTTGGCCTCAGTATCATGCAGGGGCCGCGCGATCCCTGGGACGGCGTTCGGCTCTTGGTCCACAACTTTCAAGACGGCGACTGCGCCGCCATGATCCAACTGGTTTCCCGCCTCACCGACGCCGAGGAACTAGAGGACCTTGGTCGCCACATCCGCAGCGTCTTCGCGGTGCATCCCGCCCCCGAATTTTCAGACGTCTTGACCCTGCTCTACGAGAAAGGCATGTGCGCATCGTGCCGCAGCAGCGTCGTCGAGTGTCTCGCCAAACTCGGACCGCTGACGGAATACATTCGCTTGGAAGCGCCCTATGACGCCAGCGGCATCACACGGAGATTTATGGCAAAAATGGGTGTAAGTACGGCGCCCCGTGCGCTCAAAAAGATTTGATATTGCGCCGTTGCGGTCTCCTACTTATCGTCCCGCCCCTGCGCGGCGATAAAGCCGTGTGACCCAATCCAACATCCCTAACTTTCCGCCGCCGACAAACACATCCGACTTCGAACTTGCCCTGCGGCGCGGCCTTGGCCGCGCCGTCCTCTGGCTGCAATCGGGAGCCGTCACTGAGGACCGTGAACTGATCTTAACCGCGTGCCGCGAGAACTGGGCATTCGACGTTCAGACCGAGGACAATCGGGCGCTCTACATGGCCGATGTCGTCTTGGCGACATTCGAACCCGAGTTTTATACACGCGGCGTGATCGAGTCGTTATTCGCCAACCGGGACGAACATAGCTTCGGGCAGATGTACGATCTGGTCGGCCGCTTCGCCGCCACTGGGAGCGCCGAAGCGCGCGGCGCTCTCTACTCCGCGTTCGAGCGGCTGGCGCCGTCCCGGGATTATTACTTCGCCAACGTCCTCATGCAGGTCGATGGTCTGGACGGCTATCTTTACGCCGTGCAAAACTGGCTCGGCAAGCCGGTAAAAGAAGACAAGGACAGAGACGAGCTTGACCCAGTCTTTCTTTTGAACGATGCCGAGGAGCGCTTCGGCGCGGCTGAAGTCGACGCCTTTCTCATGGTCGCCGCCCAAAATAATCCCGCGATTATTCCCTATCACATCGCCGTACGCGAAAAACGCGCGGTGTGGCGCGCCAGAAATGAGTCTCGCCCTGCACGTCCTGCTCCTACCTACAATGAGCTGCGCGCAATGCTCGCGCACCGCCAATTCCGATTACCACAATTCCTTGCGCACCGCGGTCTCCGCATGGACGATGAAACGGCAAACCGTTTGGCGGCGGATCTGCTGACTGAAACCAATCCCGCTGTCCTTGTTCCCCTTCTCGCACTGTTCGGCGAATACAAGTTTCCGCTGTCCCCCGATCGCCTATTCGAACTCGCCCAGGACAGCAATCCCGCCGTCGCATCAGCCGCCGCCTTCGCCCTAGCTCCAGTGGAAGATGCACGCGTTCGCGCCCTCGGCCTCAGTATCATGAGCGGCGATGACGCCCCCTGGATGGGCGCCCGCCTTCTCGTTTACAATTTCCAGCCTGGCGACTGCGAGCCAATGCTGCGCTTGCTCGAACGATTGGACGACCCTGACAGCGTACATTTCTTCGGCTATCGGATCCGCGATGTCTTCGAACAAAACACGACACCTGAGTTCCGGCCAATCCTAATCTTGCTCTACGAAAAAATTATGAGCACATTAGGCCGCAACCGAGCCGTGAAATGCCTCGCTAAACTCGGACCGTTGCCGGAGTACGTCCTTCATGAAGCGCCCTACGACGCCAGCAGCAGTACACGCGAGTTCGTGGCGGAATTGCTGTCCCACAGCTAAAGCAGTGGTCTAGTCAGGGGTAAGCCAGCTGAAGCAGGCTGTCAGACTA
This sequence comes from Capsulimonas sp., assembly GCF_039929585.1. Lineage (NCBI taxonomy): Bacteria > Bacillati > Armatimonadota > Armatimonadia > Capsulimonadales > Capsulimonadaceae > Capsulimonas > Capsulimonas sp. The sequence goes on along the minus strand of NZ_JBDSQY010000093.1, from coordinate 4,086 downwards.
GGAACAGAGAGGATTATGCGTTCGCCACAATCTGAAATCTGGCAGTCGGCTTGAGCCGCCTTCCCCCTGATTAGACCATTGCTTTAGCTATGGGACATGGATGGGAACGACACCACTGATTTCCAAATCATTCACACCCAATGAGACAGACGGACAGGAGAAAAGTTGCGCGGACGATTATGCCTTGGCGTGCTCCTGCCGCGCGCTCAGGTATTGGTTGATGGTGAGCGCCAGCTCCGCAAGCTTGGCCTCATCTTCCTCGTCCCGCACCATCGCGGATCGGATCGTGATGTCCCGCCCGGCGGCCGTCTCCAGGTTCAGGTGGCGCACGCGCGCGGGACGCTTTCCGATCAGCGTCGTGGGCTGGACGACATGGGCGCCGGTCACGGTGGAGAGCGGGATCTTTCGCCAGCCGTCGATCGTGATCTTATCTTTTTTGGCGTCGAGTTCGCACCGCCACGGGAAACTGCCGTTCGCATAGAACAGCATTAAGAGGAAGGGCAGCGGCGTCGCTGGCGACCCGGTAAATGCTTCGCGCAGGTGTGAGTGCGTTGCGAGCGCCGTCACAATGAGCGCAATCTGTATCAGCGTCACCAGCGCCCACAGCACCGCCCAGGCCAAGAACAAGCGCCACAGAAGCACGTTGGCCGCAGCTATTCTTACGGTCATCACGCCGTGCGAAAATTCCGTCGTGGATTCGCCTAATCTCATTTGTCGTCCTCTCCCCTTCGCGCCCGCGCCGCCAAATCGATGGAAACCTGACGCGCGATGGCGTACACGCATGCGATGATCACTCCGCCCGCAAGCGATCCCATAAGCTCGCGTCCCCAGAGAATGGGCTTGCCGCCACCCATCATCCGGGGCAGCACATCCGCCAGCAGCAGACCGACGGCGGAGGCCAGCGCCACCGTGACGGCCTTGGGGAATGGATTATCGCTGGGCTTTGGGGGCATGGAAATCCTCGTTAAGAAGGTCAAAAAACCGAGCCGGCGCGCAGCCTCACCGCCACGATGCTTTCCGCCGGCAAATTTTTCTTGGGCCGCCTGGGCAGGTACAACACGGGGATGGTTCGGCCCGGCGCAGGATCGATGCTCCAGGTCTTGACATAAAGCGCCTGGCCCTTCCACCGCGCGCCCTCGGCATCGAAGGAATAATGCACGGTGCGGCCCTTGCGGCGTTCGGGTTCAACGCGTTCAATGGTCGCCGTCGCCGTTCGCCCCAAGCGTAAAAGCGTCGCCTGCCGGCCGATCCTGTACTCGATGAAGAGAGGAATCAGCATCATACCAGCGCACGATAAACCGGCAAATTGACGACCGAAAACCTCGGCATCCGCCACGGTGGCCGCAGTCACCGTCCCGAGCCGAACGTGGGATTCCTCCCCCGGGAGGTAGGTCACGACCACGGGGGAACCGATCTCATACTCGTCGTACTCATCGCTGCTGACACGGATCGTCTCGATCATCCAAACGCCTCCCTCCCGAAACCGCACCTTGAGACGGTATTTGACCGAGTCGCTCCCGTCGTCGTTATAGGAGAACTTGTCCACGACTTTCGAGTCCGCGCGGACGCCGTGGCGCTCCATCTGCTTCTCCGTCTCGACGCATTGCGCGCAGATCCATACCGTCATCACAATTATCGTCAGGGAATAGAGCCAGAAAACGACGCGTGCATTCATCCCTGCCGGGCTCAAACGCACACGGCGCGGCGGATCGCTGAGATTTAATATGCGAGATTGTTCGTATTTCATCGTTATACTTGCGCTGACCTATGGACGCCTTCCTTGGATAATGTTTATGAGCGGCGCAGGGCCGTCAGGTACAGGGAGGCGACGGGCGTGCTTTTGCGGGGCTGTCCGGGCGGGTACACGATGGGAATGGTCTGGCCGGCGGCGAACTGGCGCCGCGCCGAAACATTGCCGGAGCCGGTCCAGATCATGCTTTCGGCTTCGAATTGATAAGTCAGGCGCACGCCGGACTTCGGGGTGTTCTGCGCTCGTTCGATCGTCGCCACCGCCGCATGCCCCGTACTCAAGAGCCGCATCTGACGCCGGATCATCATCTCCGTCAGGAAAATGGTGAAGACTAAGCTCGCCGCCAGGATCAGCAGCAGACGGACCTCATTCATCTCCGCGCGGTCGGTCTCCTGGGGTCTTACCACGCCCATTTTCAGGATCGAAGGGTCGCGCGGCAGATAAGTGACGAGCCTCTCATCGCCGACCTTGACCGCGACAAACTCTCTCTCCTGTACGTGGACGTCCTCGGCCACGGGACCGGCGGCCGTGTGGAACTTCAGCCGCAGCCGATAATCGTGTCCGTCGGCGGGCGGCGAAATTTTATCCGTCACCCTCGCCATTGTCGGCTTTCCTGCCTCCAGCATCCGGTCCCGCGCAATCGGCGCCCAGAGAACACTCCCCATGATCGCCACCTGCAGGATGCAGAACAGCCACACGAGCACACGGACCAGTATTCCTATCGGACTGATCTTGACATCGCGCGGGGGGTCGGCCAGCGTTAGCTGTGCTGTGTTGTGGAAGGTCATCGTTCCTGATTCCTAATGTCTGAAGAATCATCGGCCGCATGGCTGGCCAGCAAGCATAATGGTTCTTCTCAGTATTGTGACCGCCGAGCGTGGTAAAAGCCGCCCATTGAGCCTCAGCGCCAGGCGACCCAGAAGATGCTGGCGAGCGGTTTGTTTTGCCAGGGTCGATCCGGCAAATAAAGAACGCGGATCGACTGACGGACAAACGGTTTGTCGGCGGCGCTGATAACGCCCCACCCGGACCATTCCTTACCGTCCGCCCAGAATGAGTAACGCACATTCACCACTCCTTTGCGGGTGGGTTCGAGGCGATGAATGATCCCATACACTTCATGACCATCCCGCAGCAGCGCTGTAAATCGACGGATCACGGAATAGAAGAGCGCAGGGCACATCCCGCATATCGCCGCCGCGATCACTTCCAGGACAACCCACTGGAAGATCCCATCGATACGGCCATCCCTCCAGTCCCACACGATATCGCGGACCACGAAACAGCCCATATAGATCGTCGGTACGAGAAAAGCGGCCCAGACGATGATCCGACTGACCTCGCCATCCCACGTCAGCTGAACTTCGCGCTTTGCCTGAGAAGGCTCCTGAGGCGGAAATTTGGTTTTTCTCATTGCTTGGGCATGACGCCGTTCGCCAAGGTCACCATCCCCAATTCCGAGATCGGTTTGCTTTTCTGCGGCTGACCGGGCGGGTAGACCACGGTGATGGTCTGGCCGGGAGTGAACGAGTGACGGAGCGGCCCAAGGCCCGATCCGGTCCAGCGTCCGCCGTCGGCTTCAAACGAGTACTTGATACGTACACCCTTCTCCCGCTTTTCGATGCTTTCGATCGTGGCGGTCCCCTCGCGGCCCACGCGCAGCAGGCGCAGCTGACCGCGGACCATGAATTCCACCATCAGCGGTCCGGCGATGGCGATCAGCAGACTGGGCAGGAGCAGCATCAGCGACGACTGGAAATCCTCGCCGGCGGTGGCGGATGTGACCGCGCCGGCTCTGCAAACCGATGGGTCGGCCGGCAGGTAAGTGACCAGCGTCTTTTGCCCGATCGCCATGGCGTCGTACTCGTCTCGCGTCACCTGGACGTCCTCGACTACGGGCTTGCCTCCCGCGAGAAACTGAACCTCAAAATAGTGCTTCGTGGCCTTTGAGCTGCGGATGTACTTGTCCTGAATGGCGGCCATCGTGCGCGTTCCGTGCACGAGCTTCTGATCGCGCAACACAGGACCGGAGATAATATAGACGGTCCCCACCAAAAGAAGGCTCAGGCAGTACATAAACGCCCGAAACGCGTTCGATAGTCCGCTGGCTTTGACGTTGCGCGGCGGACTGGGCAGCTGAGGCTGTGCTGTGTTTTTGTAGGTCATTGTGTCGCTATTGTGACAGCCGAGCGTGGAAAAAGTTGCAGCCGGTAAGAAACAGGAAGGCGATTTAAGAACCAGCGCATTCGTGGCGCGGGCGGCGATCGCGCGAGTGATCTCTTTAGGACTTTCGCTTCTGTTTGCTCAGATCAGCGCTGCCTAACCCCCCGCCGAAG